>PKYJ01000145.1 GCA_003132605.1 Peptococcaceae bacterium
GTGTATACGGGCTCTATCGGTTACCTGGGCTTCGATGGGTGCTGTGACCTGAACATCGTCATCAGGACGTTCGTGATCAAGGACCAGGTGGCCTACTTCCACGCCGGGGGCGCCATCGTCTCCGACTCCGATCCGGACGCCGAGTACTGGGAGACGATCTACAAGGCCCGGGCTTTGATGCAGGCCCTGGGATACAGTGAGGAGGTCGTCACCACTTGTCTGGCCTGACCTGGGTCAACGGGCGTTTCGTCTCCCCCGGAGAGGCCTGTTTGGAGGCCGGGGAGCGCGGTTTCCTCTTCGGGGACGGGCTGTACGAGACTATCAGGCTGTATGCGGGTGCCGCGCCCAGAGGGCACCCGGCGCGGGCGCCTGTCTGGCCGCGGCATGCCGCCCGGCTGGCCGAGGGATGCCGGACGCTCGGCATACCCTATCCGGGAGAGGAGATCGCCGCCGGGTTGGAGAAGGTGCTGGCCGCCCTGGCGGGTACCGCGCCCGCAAGCGGGCACCCGGCGGGCGCGGGGAGAGAGCCTGGCGCTACCGGCACCGGCGGCGCCGGNNAGCCTGCGGCTGACGGTGACCCGGGGCGCTCATCCGCCGGGAGTCAGGGGTCTGCTGCCACACCGGGAACTGCGCCCTACCGTGGTGATCACCGCCAACCTAGGGGAACCCTATCCCCCTGATGCTTACCGCTCTGGCCAGCGGGCGGTGACCGTCAGCTTTCCCCGCAATCACCTGTCTCCTCTGGTCAGGCTGAAATCCCTCAACTGCCTGGAGAATGTCCTGGGCCGCCGGGAGGCGGTGGCTGCCGGCGCCGACGAGGGCATCTTCTTCAATATCAGGGGCGAGTTGGCCGAGGGTACGGTCAGCAATGTCTTCTTGCTTTTCGATGGCGGGAGGCTCGTCACCCCGCCGGTCGGGAGCGGCCTGCTGCCCGGGATCGCCAGGGAGATCGTGCTGGACGCCGGAGGCGCCCTGGGATTGGCGGTGAGCGAGGATGCCATTGACCGCCGTGGTTTCGAGAGCGCCCGGGAGGTCTGGCTGACCAACTCCCTGCTCGAGGTCATGCCCCTGGTCAGTCTCGACGGTGTGCCGGTCGGGAACGGCTGTCCGGGAGAAATCGCCTTCAGGATGCGCCAGGCCTACCGGGACTACGTACAGCACGGAATCCGGCAGGCGCCGGGTCCGGAATAATCTCTTCGTCCCTGCAGGAGAATCCACCCCTATAAAGAAGCTTCTTATGATCAGACAAACCTGGCTCAGGGCTCAGGCTACGGGAGTTGCGGGTGAAGTGATCTCCTATACCGTGCAGCACGTCCTGGTGCTGCGGCTGCTCATGTGCTATTCCTTCCAGTCCGTGTATGCCATACACAACCTACTGTTTCTGGTGAGCGCGGAAAAAACGGACCGCCAGCAGTTGGGCTTTTATGACTTTATGCGCACCAAGACCGGCGCCTACAGCCGCGTCCTGCGGCGGATTATCGAGGAACTGAAGAAGGAGAAGCTGGTGGACGTGTCGGACAAGGGGGTTCAGATCACTCCCAAGGGAAAGACGATCTACGAGAACCTGGGGTCGTCGCTCGGCCCCTTCTCGTCCTTCTGGAACCTGTGCGTGGATGTGGTCGCCCGCTACGGGGATGACCCGGAGAACCTTAACAGGGCGGTTTTCAACCACCTGGTATTCCGGCGGGCGAAGCTGAGCGAGTACATCTTCCCGCAGTAAAGCTATTTCCCATCCTCATGATCTTCCCATAGTGCCGACTGCCGGTATTTTACCGATCGGGGCCGGCGATTGCTTTCCAGATCATGCTTGGCGCCAGATCCGGAAATTTTTAAAAGGAAGGCAGCGACATCCTCCCGGCTGTTTAGAGGTGTGGCCTTTCCTTCGGCGATCAGTTTCTTATTGCCGCGAGCTTGCGCTAATGATGCCAAGTGCTCCGGATGTTTCAGACAGGCGATCGGCCTTCTTTCTTCCCGCCCGAACCGGACTGTGTGCATTGTCCCGCCTTCAAGATCCGTTTCCACCACGATCAGTCCTGAACTCAAGCCGCTCTGGATCCGGTCTCTTTCAATAAAGCTATACTTGAAAGGCTTTTCACCCGGGGGGTATTCACTCGCCAGGCACCCCTCCGTTGACAGGATCTGCTCGGCCAGGTCACGGTTTTCCGGAGGATAGACCTGGTCGAGGCCATGCGCCAACACGGCGACTGTCGGGCCTTTTGCCTGGACGCAGCCTTGATGGGCGCCCGTATCGCAGCCGCGCGCCAGGCCGCTGACCACTACGAAGCCTTTCCCGGCGAGCAGTGCGCCCAGCCAATTTGCATATTTCAGGCCATATGGCGAGGGTTCCTTGGTTCCGATGATCGCACAGGCCAGGCCGGAAGCGAGACAACCCGGGCTGCCTTTCACAAACAGCAACACGGGCGGGTCGCTGATGCCCCGCAATCGTTCCGGATAATACTCACTGTCGGACTGAATGACCTCGATGCCCAATCTGTCTGTCCTGTCCAGCAGGTCCACCGCCTGGGAGTAGGCGGCGCTCAGCGCCTCACGTCCGGGGATCTCCTCATGATTGAAGCCAGAGCCAAGCAGCAGGTCTCTCAGCTCTGCAATTCCCGAGGGCTCGTGCTGTCTGAGCATGGGCACGGTTTTCCAGGTCTTTTTCCGGCTGAAATTGGGGGTTTTCAGGAGTGTCAACAGGTAAACGATGGCTGACATTGCTTCTCCTAACTGACCGTTTCGGCCAGGGCCAAACACTTCACCAACGAGGCGCCGTTTTGCTCCAGGAGAATTCTACACGCCCGGAACGAATTCCCTGTTGTGGTGATATCATCGAGCAATAATACCTCTCGTCCCCTGATCAGGTGCGCCTTGTCCACCCTGATCGAACTTAAATGGACTTCCAGCTTCCGGTCCCCGCCACAGGCCAGTTTGGGAATTGTCGTATGGCGAACCAGGCATGATGTGGCATCGGTGCGGCCAGGTCCGGCGAGCAGTTGCGCCAGATCGCCAATGCCGGACCCGATCCTGGCGGAGTCGCGGGAAGGAACGACGGCGATAGCAAAGTCCCATCCGAGCAAGGGATCGACGATCCGGTAATACGATGCAATTACCTGTCTGTTGCGCGCCTTCAGGCTCAAGATCTGCATGCTCTGCTCGTCAAAATCGGGATTTGAGCCGCCGCGCCTGGGGTGATAGAATGCTAAAGTGATGATGTCCGCCTGGTTGCTTGCCGCATTTTTAAAAATCAATCCGATTCCCCCGAACCCCTCTATATGAATGAACAGGCTCGCTACCGATTCTCAGCCATATTTTCATCGCAAAGAACATATCTAAAAATTGTTGAACCATGCAGCACCATAAAAATGTAGGATGCGCCGTTGCCATTGCCGGCTGCAAAGTAAAAGATCGGATTGCCTGTTTCATCTGCCACCTTTACCAGGTTCTCGATCGAATCGATGGTAACGGATGTATTGGCAGCCGGTAGGTCTTGGAGGATGATCATTCTACTTCCGTAACTGTTTATTATCTGGTTGAATCTTTTCTGAAAAGGATCAATGTCCTCAGGTTCTTTCCCTTCCGTGGCGAAGACGAGCGCCAAGAGCAAGACCAGGGGCAGGACCAAAAACCCGATGTTTTTTCTGATCCCTTTCAGCTTAGTGGGAATATCCACCACAGTGGACTTCTTTGTCAGAGCGCCGTTCCTGGAGACGGGAGAGTTGCTGGCGATCTTGAAGCTGCCGGTAGTCAGAGGGATAGTGAGCGTGGGTGTTACCAGGTCTTTGACCTCGCCGAAAGCAGTATCCGCGGTGAGGTAGATATCGGCCTTAACATCGAGTTCGGGATCCTGCGCTCCCACTCCCAGTTCTTTGTTGACATTGGCTAAGAAATCGTTGAAGGGCGATAGGGCGATCGGGTAATTGGTGCCGATCGTAATGGAGTCACCGGTCTTTGTCTGCTCGGTCATCGGCAAGAGGACGAAATCCTTGCTCCACATATCTTTTGCATTAATCGTACCGATGATCTCATAGTCGACTTTTATATTGGCGCTTTTATCTGCCTTGAATGAATAGGACAGAGAGGTGTTTATAGTCTTGACTATCTTATAGAAATACGTTTGCCCGGGTCCCATGCTGGTGTCAGGGAAGATACTGTTGGGATTGATCAGCACTTTATAGTCGAGTGCTCCTGTTTGCTGGTAGGAAAATAGTGGTACTGCCTGCTCAGAGGGTCTGAGCAAGATGATTGCGAAGCAAACCATCGCAGCCAATAGCAGCGCGGTAAGAGCGATGATTCCGAACCGCCTCTGTTTTTTCGTCAATCCAACCCTCTGCATTTTCAACAGGCGCACCTCGCTTTTTATTTGCCGCTAAACAGATTTTTGAGAAAGATCATGAACCAGCCGATCTTGGGCACAACTAAAACAGCTTTGCCAACGATCTGCTGGGGCTGCACGGGCTTTACATCGGGAGCCTGGTTGGCATCCCCCTTGAAGATGTACTCTGTCTGTCCCTCGTCATTTTCGATATCGACGATGCGGTGCACTGTGGGAACGCTCATGTCCGGACTGCGATAGGCTGCAATGTCGCCATCCTTGAGCAGGCTGGTGTTGATCCTGGCGATGATGACTATATCGCCAACCTGGATTCCCGGAGTCATGCTGCCGCTGAAAATGACTGTCGGCATTACGGGGAAGACCCCGAATGCGAACCAGAGGACGAGTATCCCGCCGATGCATAACCCCATCCATCCTACCAGGCCTTCGCCTGAGCGTCTCTTAAACCTGATCGGGTCAAGCTTGTAGGCGACGTATTCATTAATTATTGCAAGTCCGATCAATGGCACGACGGTGCCTGTAAGGGCATTCATTGCCCAGTTGAGGCTGGGCAGGACCGGGCAGAACCAGGTAAAAGCCGCCATCAGACCTCTGTAAGCCAGGGCGGGCAGCGGCCCCTCCCACATGGCCAGGTAGGAGGCCAGGATATTTTCCATAAATAGCGGCAGGAATGTCGAGCCAAAAAACTTGACTATCTCCTCCATGGTTCCCTTGACGATCCAGATCTGGCTAAACTGTAATTCTAAAAGGGTGAAAAAAAGCGCCATGAAAAAAGGCAACAGGTTCGACGGTCTGCGTACCACGCGGTTGATTAGCCAGGCCCGGCTCAGTTCCATCCTTACCAGGGAAGTGCCCACAAAAATGATGTTGATCGTAATACCGAGAAAGGTGAGAGAGCTGGGGTTTTTTCCGAATTGATCGAGCAGTCCGGCCACCACTTTTAAATAGATCTGAAAAGCGGCAATACCGAACGCCAGATAGACGAGGGTGTTTCGAAAACGCATCTTGCCGCAGCTAGAGAACCTGGGTAGCCGCAGCCAGATGTACAGGGACAGGGCAGCCCAGGTCAGGGGCTGGATCACATAGACAGCCGAAAAATTATCGAAGAGGTGCGGATAGACAAAGTTGGACAGGATGTAGATCAGTACGAGCAGGGAAAACAGCTGCAACCAATCACGGGGCAGATCAAAACGCATCGAATCGACCCCTTTGCCCGTATAAACACGAATAATGTAGTAATATATCAAGAATACTACGAGTGAACATAACAATCAACCAGGAGAGGCGTAGAAAACAGTTTCTCTCCTGGTTGATCATTGTTGATTATTGTGTTGATTGGCCTGTTACAGCCCGACCGTGAAGCTGATATTTTCGCCCGTTGCCGAGTTTGTCCGGAAGTCGATCCCGGCCACGCTTTTTTGCCCCGGCTGGACGCAGCTTGGTGTGCTGGCCGGCAGCCGGGCGGATAGGTCAGGTCCGGTCAAGGAGTATCGACATTCCAGCGGTTGTACCCCATGTTCACGGCGCAGGCGCCCCCGTTGACGTCATTCGCGAACTGCATCTGCACCGCTAGGTCGAGCCTTTCCTGAGGCTTGATGACAACCTGGTTCAGCGCCTCCTGGAGCGACAGGACGTCCGTCCCCCCGGCCAGAACTCCGTCAGGCCTGATAAAGCTCCAGTTACAGAGCGTGACGCTGCTTGCCAGATAACCCCAGTCAAAACTGAGCCCGCTCAGCCTGGCAGGCAGGGTTCCCACGTTGGCGATCTCCAACTGCAGACCTGGCGAGAACCCCAACTGGCAGCTATAGGCGTTGATGGTCAGACCGTCGAAGTAGGAGCTGCCGCCAATGCTTCCTTTAAAATTACCGTCCGAGGTCGTGATGGTACCGGTGGGCGAGGGAGCCTGATCGGATTGCCCGGCCTGGGGGAGGAGCTGACTGCCGTCCGGTAGCATATTGAGGCAAGCGATCCCCAGGGCCAGAGTGCCGGTTGTGCAGTTAGAATCGATTGCCACGGCGTCGGAGTAACTGGAAAACCCCGCCCCCATGGCTGAAAAGGCCAGCACCAGCACTGCGAAGATAAATATGGCCCGTTTCATCCGATCACCCCCCCAGTGGTCAGATAGCCAGGGAACCCGAAAGTATGGATTCCCCGGCTATCCCCTATTCCCTGCTTACTGGAGTCTCACGATAGTTTAGTGGTTGAACTGGACGCCGGTGATGCTGATGGTCTGAGTGCCAGTCGCGCCTTGAGCAAGTCCATCAGGATAAAGCGTAGCAATGCCATCAGTGAAATAAGCATTGACCGTCAGTGTCGCCACGTCACCCGCGGGCAGTATCGTACCGCCAATGGCAGACATATCATCGCTGGTAGTTCCGGATGCTAGTACTGCCGGCGTAGAGGGTGTTGTATCAGTTAGCGCCCAACTGTAAACGGTATAATCACTCGCCACAGACGAATCGGAATCGCCAGTCCACTCAATCAGCGGAGTTTGAAGATCGATGGGGATGGTGCCGCCATTGTCGATATCTACGGTATAGCCGGCCTGGTAGTCAGGGTAGACATTGTTGTAAGTTTCAGTCACGCCGGTGTAATAGGTACTAGAGGCGAAGCCGGTAGCTCCAATCAAGCCGTTGGCATCGGTAAGCGAGCCAACATCGTATGCGCTGTACACGGTGCCAGCAGTGTCGCCGTTCCAGGTCAGATCTTTTGTCCCTGACTCATCAGTGGTTCCTCCTCCTACGGGAATGGCAATACCCAACTTGAACGTACCGGTGCTAACCGATGCAGTGGTGGTCACCGTGGCTGACCAGGCCGCATACCCATAACCGATCAATCCGAGCACCAGGACGGCGATGATACCGAAGATGAGACTGCGATGTTTCATTCTAAATCCCCCTTATTTTTTATTTTTTTTGTTTTGTGCTTTAATGCCTTTCCCAAAAAAACGAACCGACGCGACCTTCTCTGCCAAATCCCTAACCCATAAATCATATCTCACCCCCCTTGATGACAAAGGCTTTAACTATACGACATTTTTCCTGGTAACAACTATAAATGTGGTTGAAGCCAACCGTTAGACTGATTTTGGATTTTCTAAATCATCCGTTAGTATTAGACGCATCCCTTCTACCGTCTCCTTCATAAAAAGAAGACGATTTTACAGATTGCCAACAAATGTTGCCAACTTCATAGATGTAATAAATTTCATTTAGTGGCATAAATACCCATCTGTTCTTATGGGTGTGCGCTGAATCTGCCAAGCAGATCCGCGACTGGCCTGTTCTTTTCGCATCCTGCTGTTATTGAAAACGCATGGTCGATGAATTGGTTGGAAGGTGATTGTCCAGATGGGTTGTTGCAATCCTTTTAACTTGTACTCATCTTGTTCCTGGAAGGAATCTCTGGAGGGCAAAGCGAGAAAAGTATTAAGTGGAAGATAAAACCATACGAAGTAACATTTAGTAACTATTATGTTATACTATTTATTTATTAATGTCAAACACTTTAATAATTTATTTTAATAATTTATAAATTTAGGACATTTGTCCGGTTAGAAAGTTACCTGTGTCGCAGTATATCTATGTTTTTGGTATCCATCCTCATATCGGGATCAAATGTGGTTAGAGGTTTTTGGTATGGGTGGGATCCATCAGACCTAGGACTACGATCCTATAATGCCTTGCCTCCCAATTTACTTATGAAATATTAACATTCTTTTCAGCTTGTTTTCAGGTAAAGGTGTTATTCTTGAATTGTCCCCCTCTATTTATACCCCGGGCTGAGCCCGGGGCTTTATTTTTTTTGTACGGGCTGGTGGCTGTCATCCAAACGTGCGGCGCGAAAACCGGACGGGCCTGTCCGGTGGATGAAGCTCCCTCTGCAGAGCCCGCATCGGCAAAAGGGGCTTGTGCCGGGGCGGGCTCTGCATGGTCGGGTGTCGAGGACCGGGACAATTTTCAGCGCCTTTTTAAAATTTTGTCGTCTCCGGATGAAGGGGTTTGGACACCAGGTATGGTATTTCTATAATATTCGACCTAGAACCTGCCTGTATATGGTGGGAAATATCGGGCGAGAGGGGGAATCGTGCCATAAAGCGCAGTGTGCGGGGAAGAATAACTACTGGTGCCCCCTGCGCTCTAAGGAGTTTGGCGCGCATGCGTGTATTGAATGGATCTGGCAAACATTTTTCATTAGTGCTGGGAATGCCTGCGAGGGGGTTTCAGGTTTGGAAAAGTTGACGACCATGCTGGCGGTGGATATCGGGGGCGGGACCCAGGACATCCTCCTCTACGAGGAGGGGATCCCGGTGGAGAATTGCGTCAAACTGGTGCTGCCGTCCCAGACCCGGATCGTGGCGAAACGCCTCGCCCGGGCGACGAGGCACCGGCAGCACGTCTTTATGTGCGGCCACCTGATGGGGGGAGGCCCTGTGGTGAGCGCCTTGAGGAAGCACCTCGACGCCGGGTTGCAGGCCTACGCCACGCCCCAGGCGGCCAAGACCGTCCGGGACAACCTGGACGAGGTGGCGGCCATGGGCGTGCAGATCGTCGAGCAGCCGCCCGAGGGGCGCTTCTATGGCCTCTACTTGCAGGACCTCGACCTGGAAAGCCTGCAGCAGGCTTTGGAACTGTTCGACATCAACCTGCCGGCCACCGTGGCCGTTGCGGTGCAAGACCACGGCGAGTGCATCGGCAGGAGCAACCGGAAGTTCCGGTTCGAACACTGGGAGCGCTTTCTGGCCCGGGAGGGCAAGCTTGAGGACCTGATCTACGGCGGCCCGGACACGGCATACCGGGAAGTGCCGCCCTACCTGACCAGGATGCTCTCGGTGCGGGACACCGTCTCCGGGGCCTTCGTGATGGACACGGGGGCGGCGGCGATCCGGGGGGCGTTGCTGGACCCGCTGGTCAGGGAACACCAGTCGCAGGGGCTGATGATCGTCAACGTGGGCAATCAGCACACCCTGGCCGCCCTTGTCAGGGGCAACGGCATCCTCGGCCTCTTCGAGCACCACACCGGCCTGCTGACTCCGGACAAGCTGCAAGACTACCTGCGGCGCTTTGTCAGGGGGCAGGTCTCCAATGAGGATGTCTATGACGACCAGGGGCACGGCTGTGCCTACAGCCCGGGATTCCGGACTGACAGCGCCAGCAGCCGGGAGTGGCCTTTCATGGCCATCACCGGCCCGCGCCGCCAACTGGCGGAGGGGCTGGGCTATTTTGCGGCTCCCAACGGGGACATGATGCTCAGCGGGTGTTTCGGCCTGGTGGCTGCCGTGCGTGATCTGCTGCGGCAGTAGCAGAGTATATTTTTTGGGAGGCGGGATCTTAATGAACGAACAGACAGGTGTCCAACAGACGTGGGATATGGTCATCGTGGGGGCGGGGCCGGCCGGTCTGGCTGCAGCCCTCAACGGGCGGATCCGGGAGAAGAGCGCCCTCATCCTGGCGGCAGGGCTGACGCCGCCGCGCCTTCAGAAGGCCCCCCATGTCAAGAACTACCCCGGATTTAACGGCATCACCGGGGAGGATCTGTACGAGAGATTTTACCGGCACGCCCAGGAGATGGGCGTGGAGTTCCGGGATGAGCGGGTGGAGAACATCTATCCCGGGGTAAACTTCACGGTGGTCACCCGCGGCAACCAGATCTACCTCGGGCGTACCGTGATCCTGGCCACCGGCATCCAGCAGGCCCGCCAACTGGAGGGAGAGCAGGAATTGGTGGGGCGCGGCCTGGGATACTGCGCCACCTGCGACGGGCCGCTGTACCGGGACAAGGACGTGGCGGTGGTGGGGGAAACCCCGGAGGCCGAGGAAGAGGTGAACTTCCTGGCGTCCATCGGCCGCAATATCTATTACTTTCCCCTCTATAAGGGCATGGTCAAGGTGGACCGGAAGGTCGACGTGCGCCGGGAGCGGCCCCAGGCAATCCTGGGGGATGACCGGGTGCGGGCGGTGGCTCTGCCTGACAGGGAGATCCCCGTGGACGGGGTTTTTATCATCCGCACCGTGGCCCCGGTTGAGCGGCTGATCACCGGGCTGCACCAGGAGCAGGGCGCCATCACGGTGGACCGCACCATGGCTACCAACATCCCTTGCGTCTTTGCCGCTGGGGACTGCACCGGGAAGCCCTACCAGATCGGCAAGGCGGTCGGCGAGGGCCTCACCGCTGCCCAGTCCGCGATCCACTGCCTGGACAACAAGCCGGATGCCTGAGAGCGCCGGCTGCATTGACCGGGCGTTGTGATAATTGATGATCATTGTAAAAATAAATTGAATTAAGGCTGATTTAGATTCAGGCTTGATCCTGATATAACCCAGTAATGACAAGCCTTGTGGACTTATGGCCGGTTCCGGGAATAACGCACAATAATTACAGATTTATAATAAATAATAAAAAATCTATTGACACCGGGGCGCCGGATTATTATACTAATTAGCAAATCTTGTGTTCCACATTTCTGTCCGTCATCTGTTCAACTGGGTCTAAGCTTCAGCGGGGGATTGCTTTCCCCCGCTGAAGCCAAGACCCAGTTGAATCACCCGGGGAAGATTTCGCCGGCTGCCGGCCGGAGAATGAAGAATAGGGTCAGAATAAGAAAGGAGAGGGGAGCATTTGGGACTGATCATCTATCTGGATGGGCGCTTTGTCGACGAGGACGAGGCCAAGGTTTCCGTATTCGACCACGGGCTGCTTTATGGAGACGGCGTGTTCGAAGGCATCCGGGCTTACGAGGGCCGGGTATTCCGTCTCCAGGCGCATATCGAGCGCTTCTTCGAATCTGCCAGGTCGATCATGTTGGATATTGGTATGCCGCCGCAGGATGTCTCGGAGGTAGTATTGGAGACCCTGCGCCGCAACGGCCTGCGCGATGCCTACATCAGGCTGGTGGCCACCAGGGGCAGGGGCGACCTGGGGCTTGACCCGCGCAAGTGTCCCAAGGCAACCGTATTCTGCATCGCCGCCCAGATCCAGCTCTACCCGGAGTCCTTGTACGAGCAGGGTCTGGACGTGGTCACTGCCGCTACCCAGCGCAACACCGTCAACACCGTCAACGCCAGGATCAAGTCGCTGAATTACCTGAACAGCGTGCTGGCCAAGATCGAGGCCAACCTGGCAGGAGTTTCGGAGGCGATCTTTCTAAGTAGCGAGGGCTATGTGACAGAGTGCACCGGTGATAATATCTTCATTGTCAAGAAGGGGAGGGCGATCACGCCTCCGTCCTACCTCGGCCTGTTGGAGGGGGTGACCCGCAACGCCGTCCTGGAGTTGGCCGCCAAGCTGGGCTATCCGGCGGTCGAGGCTGTCTTCACCAGGCACGACCTGTATATAGCCGATGAGTGCTTCCTGACCGGTACAGCGGCGGAGATGATCCCCGTTGTCAGGGTGGATGGGCGCCCCATCGGCGACGGCAAGCCGGGCCCCATCACCAGGGTGTTGCTGCAAGAGTTCCGGAAGCTGGCGGCGGTGGACGGCCCGGAGATCTTCCCGGCCACGGGCAAGACGGTGGCTGCCGCCCTCCGCTCGCCGGAGGCGCGGAAGGGCCGCGTCAAGAAATAGGCCGCAGCGGAGCGATGGTGATGCAGTTGAACGGGAAGCTGCTCGGGAACCATATCGATCTGACGCTTGAACCAAACGAGAGGAGGTGGAGTTGTTGAAATTTACCGGCGCGGAGATTATCATCAAGGCTTTCGAACATGAGGGTGTGGATGTCGTATTCGGCTACCCGGGAGGGCAGATCCTGCCTTTCTACGACAAGCTCTATGACTCATCCATCAGGCATATCCTGGTGCGCCACGAACAGGGCGCCGCCCATGCCGCCGAAGGCTATGCCAGGGCTACCGGCAAGCCAGGGGTCTGCATAGCCACGTCCGGCCCCGGGGCTACCAACCTGGTGACCGGGATCGCCAACGCCTACATGGATTCCATCCCGATCATCGCCCTGACGGGGCAGGTGCCCACGTCCAAGATCGGCAGCGATGCCTTCCAGGAGGCGGACATCACCGGCATCACCCTGCCGATTGTCAAGCACAGCTACCTCGTCCGGGACGTGAACACGCTGGCGGGCATCGTGCGGTCGGCCTTCCACATCGCTACCACCGGGCGTCCGGGCCCCGTTTTAATCGATCTTCCCAATAATATTTCCACGGCCACGGCGGAATTCGAGTACCCGCCGCCGGTCGCCCTCAGGGGTTACCGACTCCCGGGGGAGATCGACCCCAATCTGATCTACCAGGCGGCCAAGGCTATCGGCGAGGCCAAGAAGCCGGTGATCTACTCCGGAGGCGGCGTGATCTCCTCGGGGGCGTCAGATGAACTCCGGGAACTGGCAGAGAGAGCCCAAATTCCGGTTACCACCACCTTGCTGGGCAAGGGCGCCTTCCCGGAGACGCATCCCCTGTCGTTGGGGATGCTGGGGATGCACGGCACCAAGTATGCCAACTATGCCATCTCTTACAGCGACCTGATCATCGCCATCGGGGCGCGCTTCGACGACCGGATCACCGGGCGCCTGGATACCTTTGCGCCGCACGCCAAGGTGATTCACATCGACATCGACCCGGCGGAGATCGGGAAGAACGTGCGGGTGCACTACCCGCTGAACGGCGACGTCAAGGCGGTGCTGAAGGAGCTGCTGCTGCGCCTGGAGGAGCCCGAAGACCAGGAGTGGCTGAAGCAGGTAAAGGCGTGGAAGGCGGAGAACCCGCTCACCTACACCATGATTGACGGTGTGATCAAGCCACAGTACGTCGTCGAACAGATCTGCGACCTGACCGGTGGCAATGGCATTGTGACCACCGAGGTCGGGCAGAACCAGATGTGGGCCGCCCAGTATTACCGGACCCTGGCGCCGCGCACCTTCATCTCCTCGGGCGGGCTGGGCACCATGGGTTTCGGCCTGCCGGCCGCCATCGGGGCCCAGGTGGGCTGTCCTGACAAGCTGGTGTTCGACATTGCCGGGGACGGCAGCATCCAGATGAACTCCCAGGAACTGGCGACTGCTGTGGCGTATAACCTGCCGATCAAGGTCGCCATCCTCAACAACGGCTACCTGGGCATGGTGCGCCAGTGGCAGGAGCTGATGTGGAACCGCAGGTACTCCCAGACGGACCTCAACGTCGGCACCCCCGACTTCGTGAAGCTGGCGGAGGCATACGGGGCCCTGGGGCTGAGGGCCACCCGCCCCGAGGAGGTGCGCCCGGTCCTGGAGCAGGCGATCGCCACCCCGAAGCCGGTGGTGATCGACTTCCTGGTGGCCCGGGAGGAGAATGTGTTTCCCTTTGTGCCGCCCGGTGAACCGCTGACTAAGATGGTGGGAGGTTAGGACCATGAGACACACTCTGTCTGTTCTGGTGGAAAACCAGCCCGGCGTGTTGACCAGGGTGGCCGGACTGTTTGCCCGGCGCGGCTACAACATCGAGAGCCTGGCGGTCGGCGAGACTCATGACCACAGCGTCTCCTGCATGACCATCATTGCCGGAGGGGACGACCTGGTGATCGAGCAGGTGGTCAAGCAGCTCGGCAAGCTGATCGACGTCATCGAGATCAAGGACATCTCCCAGGTCGAGTACGTGGACAGGGAGATGGCGCTGATCAAAGTCAAGGCCGGGCCTTCCGTGCGCAGCGAGATCATGCAGATCGTGGACGTCTTCAGGGCGAGGATCGTGGATATCGGGCACGAAACCCTGATCATCAAGTGCACCGGCGACGAGGGCAAGATCCGGGCGATCGAGAAGTCCCTGCGCCCGTTTGGCATCCTGGAGCTGGTGCGCACCGGCGAGATCGCCATGGTGCGCGGCCCCAAATACGGGGATGCCTGATTGTGTCCATTCAACTGGGTCTTGGCTTCAGTGGGGGAAAGCAATCCCCCCCACTGAAGCTTAGAACTCGTTAATACAGTGATGCAACCGCTCTTATCCCACCGCTTCAGAAGCGGTGGCATTAGAGCGGGTAGCCATCTGTGGTATATGAGTGCTTAGAAGGGGAACAGGAGGTGATAATCAGGTGACTGACCGTGTCTTCATTTTTGACACCACCCTCCGGGATGGCGAGCAGTCGCCCGGAGTAAGTTTCAACATCCAGGAGAAGCTGGAGATCGCCCGCCAACTGGCCAGGCTGAACGTGGACATCATCGAGGCCGGTTTTCCGATTACCTCGCCGGGAGATTTCGCCGCCGTCCAGGCGATTGCCAGGGAGGTGCGGGGCCCGGTGATTGCCGGACTGTGCCGGGCAAACCCGGTCGACATCGACCGGGCCTGGGAGGCCTTGCAAGAAGCGGAGCACCCGCGGATCCATATCGTGATCGCAACCTCTGACCTGCACATCAAGCACAAGCTGCAGAAGACCAGGCCGGAAGTGCTGGATCTGGCGGTGGCTGCCGTCAAGCAGGCCCGGGGCTATACCGGTGACGTGGAGTTTTCGGCCGAAGACGCCTCCCGCAGTGATCTCGCTTACCTGTGCGAGGTGCTGGAGGCGACGATCGAGGCCGGGGCTACCACCGTGAACGTTCCGGACACGGTGGGGTACTCCGTGCCACAGGAGTTTGGGGAGTTTATCGCCCAGATCCGGAGCCGGACAAAAGGGATCGACCAAGTAGTTTTGAGCGTGCACTGCCACAATGACCTCGGCCTGGCGGTGGCCAACTCCCTGGCGGCTGTCAAAAGCGGCGCCCAGCAGGTGGAGTGCGCCGTCAACGGCCTGGGCGAGCGGGCGGGCAACGCCTCCCTCGAGGAGATCGTGATGGGTCTGTACACCCGGCAGTCCTACTTCAACAGGGAGACCGGGATCAAGTACGATGAGATCTACCGCACCAGCAAACTGGTGAGTTTGCTGAGCGGTATGGCCGTCCAGGCGAATAAGGCAGTGGTAGGCAAGAACGCCTTCCTCCACGCCTCGGGCATCCACCAGGACGGCGTGTTGAAGGAGCGTTCCACCTACGAGATCATGAACCCGCAGTTGATCGGGCTGCCCCAGTCCAATATCGTGCTGGGTAAACTGTCCGGTAGGCACGCCTTCCGGGAGCGCCTGGCCGAACTCGGGCACATCCTGGACGGCGATCAGTTGAACCAGACCTTCGAGCGTTTCAAGGCCCTGACCGACCGCAAGAAGGAGATCACCGACCGCGACCTGGAGGCCCTGGTCAAGAACGAGATCAAGTCTGCTCCGGAGTTGTACCAACTGGAGTACTTGCACATCTCCAGCGGTACCACGGTCGTCCCGACGGCCACGGTCGGTTTGAAACGGAACGGCAGCACTCAGGAGGAGGCCGCCTGCGGCGACGGCCCCGTGGACGCGGCCCTCAGGGCGATCGACAAAATTACCGGTATTCAGGACATTACCCTGAGCGAGTATACGATCAGCGCCGTCACCGGCGGCAAGGACGGCAAGGATGCCCTGGGCGAGGTCGCCGCCAGAGTCGAATATGGTGGCAGGCCGTTCATCGGGCGCGGCCTTTCCACCGACGTCGTCGAGGCCAGTGTCAAGGCCTATCTGAATGCTGTCAACAAGGTGATCTACGAATCCGGCCTGGCCACCGACGAGTTGGGTGTTCCAGGCAAGCGCCGGCGCGGCCGGCCGCCCGGGTCCGGCAGGAAAATAGTACGGGAGAACGCATAATATCCTTGAGAAGTGGTGGAACATTCATGGGCATGACTATAACTGAAAAGATCCTGGCCGGCCACGCCGGCAGGGAGCGGGTGGCCCCCGGCGAGCTGGTCAACTGCAGGCTGGACCTGGTGCTGGGCAACGACATCACCGCCCCGTTAGCCATCCAGGAGTTTCGCAAGCTGGGCCTGAGCATGGTTTTCGACCCCGGGCGGGTGGTCCTGGTGATGGACCACTTCACTCCCAACAAGGACATCAAGTCTGCGGAGCAACGCCTGATGATCCGGCAGTTTGCCCGGGAGTTCGGGATTGTCAATTACTTTGACGTGGGCGCCATGGGAATCGAACACTGCCTGCTGCCGGAACAGGGGCTGGTGGTTCCCGGCGACTGCATGATCGGGGCGGATTCCCACACCTGCACCTACGGGGCGTTGGGGGCGTTCGCCACCGGGGTCGGCAGCACCGACCTGGCGGCAGGCATGGCCATGGGGGAGTGCTGGTTCAAGGTGCCGGAGAGCATGAAGTTTGTCTTTCACGGCGAGCTGCGCCCCTGGGTGGGCGGCAAGGACCTGATCCTTTACACCATTGGCCGGATCGGGGTGGAGGGAGCGCGCTACCGGGCGATGGAGTTCACCGGGGAGGCGATCGGCGCCCTCTCGGTGGAAGGCCGGCTGACCATGTGCAACATGGCCGTGGAGGCGGGCGCCAAGAACGGCATCGTCGCCCCGGACGACAAGACCCTGGCCTTTGAGGCCGACCGGGCACGGCGGCCCTATCAGGTCTATGCCAGCGACCCGGATGCCCCCTACGTCGAGGTGCACGAGTACGAGGCGGGGCAGATCGAGCCCCAGGTGGCTTTCCCGCACCTGCCCGAGAACTCCAGGCCGGTCTCGGAGGCGGCGGGGATCGCCGTCGACCAGGTGGTGATCGGCTCCTGCACCAACGGGCGCCTGGAGGACCTGAGAACTGCGGCCGGTATCCTCAAGGGGCGCCGCGCCAGCAGTAAGCTGCGCCTGATCGTGATCCCGGGCACCCAGGAGATCTACCTGCAGGCGATGCGGGAGGGACTGCTGGAAGTCTTCGTGGAGGCCGGAGCGGCAGTCAGCACACCTACCTGCGGACCTTGCCTGGGCGGTCATATGGGCATCCTTGCCCACGGCGAGAGGGCATTGGCCACTACCAACCGCAACTTTGTGGGACGGATGGGCCATCCGGAGAGCGAGGTCTACCTGGCAGGGCCGGCGGTGGCCGCAGCCTCTGCCATTACCGGCTACATCACCCACCCGGAGGAGGTCGTCAGGCAGTGATCATCAAAGGATGCATCTGGAAATTCGGCAACGACGTGAACACCGACCTGATCATCCCGGCCCGCTACCTGAACACCACCGACCCACAGGAACTGGCGTCCCACTGCATGGAGGACGCGGACAAGAGCTTTGCGGGGCGGGTTCGGCCCGGCGACATCATTGTGGCCGGCTGCAATTTCGGCTGTGGCTCCTCCCGGGAACACGCCCCGGTGGCCATCAAGAGCGCCGGAGTGAGTTGCGTGATTGCCGCCAGCTTCGCCCGCATCTTCTATCGCAATGCGGTGAACATCGGGCTGCCGATCCTGGAAGCCGGGGAGTCGGTGCAGGCGATCGAGAGCGGCGACGAGGTGGAGGTCGACCTGGCAACGGGCGAGATCAGGAACCTCACTCATCCGGCGGCATACCAGGCGGCTGCTTTCCCGTCGTTCATGCAGCAGATCATCAAAGCCGGCGGGTTGATCAACTACGTCAGAGAGAGGATGGCGGATTAATTTGAACAAGTATAATATCGGTATTCTGCCTGGTGACGGAACAGGGCCGGAAGTTGTAAGAGAAGGTCTGAAAGTGCTGGCCGCAGCAAGCAAAAAATTCGGCTTCTCAGTGGAATCGGAAACCTTCGACCTGGGAGCGGAGAGGTATAAGAAAACGGGTGAGACTCTGCCTGATTACGAACTTGAGAGGATAAAGACCAAACAGGCCCTGCTTCTCGGAGCTATCGGCCACCCCGATGTCAAACCCGGCATCCTGGAAAAAGGGATTCTGCTCAATCTCAGGTTCACTCTCGACCAGTATATCAATCTGCGTCCGGTCAAGCTCTATCCGGGAGTCGATACCCCGTTAAAGGACAAGGGGCCTGATGATATCGATTTTGTTGTCGTCAGGGAAAATACCGAAGGGCTTTACGCGGGAGTAGGAGGAACTTTCAAGAAAGGCACTCCCGACGAGATAGCCGTTCAAGAATCCATCAATACCCGCAAGGGCGTTGAACGCTGTCTCCGGTTTGCTTTTGAATACTGCCGCAAGAGGAACAAGAAGAAGAAACTGACCCTCTGCGGCAAGACCAATGTTCTCACTTATGCCTTTGATCTGTGGGAGAGGGCTTTCTACGAAATTGCCAAGGAATATCCCGGCATCCAGACCGATTATGCCCATGTGGACGCCACATCGATGTGGATAGTGAAGAACCCTGAATTTTTCGACGTCATAGTTACAGACAACTTGTTCGGAGACATCATCACCGACATCGGAGCGGTAATCCAGGGAGGACTGGGCATTGCCGCAGGCGGAAACATCAATCCCGAAGGAGTTTCCATGTTCGAACCAATCGGCGGTTCGGCTCCGAAGTATACGGGCAAGAATGTGATCAATCCGGTGGCTGCAATAGCTTCGGTGCAGATGATGCTGGAATACCTAGGCGAGGCCCAGGCGGCAGAGGCAGTGGAGAAGGCGATTATGAAGGTGGTAACCAGGCTCGACAGCATGTCGGCAGGAAAGATGGGATACAGCACCACCGAAGTGGGGGATATGGCAGCTAGTTACATCTAGTAATGAGTAATGAGTGGTGAGCAGGCATGCAGGCTTGCATGCATCCAACGACTAAAGGACAACTACTAATATGAAAGGATGATCCAAAGTGGGGATTACTTGGACAACAAGGTAAAGGTGCAGATCTACGACACCACCCTCCGGGACGGCGCCCAGGCGGAGGGGTTCAATCTCACCGTCGCCGACAAGCTGAAGATCACCAGGAAGCTGGATGATCTGGGCGTGGCCTACGTGGAGGGCGGCTGGCCCGGTTCCAACCCCAAGGATACCGAGTATTTTCAGCGCGTGCGCAGCCTGGCCCTGCAGCATGCCAGGATCGCCGCCTTCGGGTCGACCCGCAAGGCAGGGGCCAGCGTCGCCGATGACACCAACATCCGGGCGCTGCTGGAGGCGGAGACTCCCTGCGTATGCCTGGTCGGCAAGACCTGGGACTTCCACGTGCACACCGCCCTCCAGACCACCCTGGAGGAGAACCTGGACATGATCCGGGACAGCGTCGCCTATATGAAGGCCAGGTGCCGGGAGGTGGTCTACGATGCCGAGCACTTCTTCGACGGCTTCAAGGCCAACCCGGACTATGCCCTGACCACCCTGAAAACGGCCGCCGCAGCCGGGGCGGACTGGATCGTGCTCTGCGACACCAACGGCGGCACTCTCACCTATGAGATCGAGGAGATCTGCGGGCGGATCGCCCGGGCTATCGACACGCCGCTGGGCATTCATACCCACAACGACGGGGAACTGGCGGTGGCCAACAGCATCGCCGCCGTGCGCTGCGGGATGCGCATGGTCCAGGGCACCATCAACGGCTACGGGGAGCGCTGCGGCAACGCCAATTTGTGCTCGGTGATCCCCAACCTACAGCTCAAGATGGGCTGCGACTGCATCGATCCCGGGCTGCTGCAGCACCTGACCGAGGCCTCCCACTACGTGGACGAGATCGCCAACATGGCCCCCCACACCCAGCAGTCTTTCGTGGGGGCGAGCGCCTTCGCCCACAAGGGCGGCATTCACGTGAGCGCCATTCTGAGGAGTCCCCTGACATACGAGCACATAGATCCGGCCCTGGTGGGCAACCACCGGCGCGTGCTGGTGTCGGAGCTGTCGGGGCTCAGCAACATCTTCAGCAAGGCCAAGGAACTCGGCCTCGACCTCCAGCAGGGCAGCCCCCATGCCCGCGACCTGATCCAGCAGATCAAGGACCTGGAGCACCGGGGCTACCAGTACGAGGCGGCCGACGCATCCCTGGAGCTGCTGCTGCGGCGAGCGCTAGGGCAGTGCCGGGAGTTCTTCACCCTGGAAAGACTGAATGTCCACGTCGTCAAGCGCTCGGATGACGATGAGACGATCAGCACCGAGGCTACCGTCAAATTGCGGGTGGGGGACCAGGTAATGCACACCGCAGCCGAGGGGAACGGCCCTGTGGCCGCCCTGGACAACGCTCTCCGCAAGGCCCTGGAGGGGTTCTATCCCTGCCTCGGGGAGATGCACCTGGTGGACTACAAGGTGCGGGTGCTGGACGGCAAGGACGGCACCTATTCTACGGTGCGGGTACTGATCGAGTCCTCGGACAACCAGGATGTCTGGAGCACTGTGGGGGTTTCCGAGAACATCATCGAGGCCAGTTGGCAGGCCCTCGCAGACAGCATGAACTACGCCCTGCTGAGGCGCCCTTCAGGTACGGAGGATAACATCTGACATCCGGCTTCCGGCATCCGACCACTGAAATCTATTGGGCGGCCGGTACCGGTTGGAGATAGTGAAAGACTGGAGGGGAAGAGCCGGGCAGATTCAACTCGGACGACTGCTGGACGGTCGGATAGATCTTATAGACAGCCAGGTTGTCGAGTACGCCCCCCAGCAACTGCAGGCCGGACTCCAGAGTGTCCGGGTTGCCGATCGCTTTGATGGTACAGGGGAAGGTGACGTCGGCGCCATTGACGGTGATGGTCATCTTCTCCTTGTTCCAGTAGATGATGGTCCAGGCGGTGACCCGCTGGTCGTTGATGCTGATCGCCTCCGCCTGGGATGCCCAGAGCTCGTTGACGATATCAATCAGGTCAAGGTAAACGATGCTGGAGCCGGGAGGTATGGTGACGGTGACACCCGGGCCCTTGACCGGGATCAGTCCGAGGGCGATCTTCAGTTGGTTGGACTCTTTGGTCAAGTTGTTCACCAGGGAGGCCCCGTTGGTGGTGTCGTTGTTGAGCGCCTGCTGCTGCTGCTCCAGGTTTTGCAATTCCTTTTCCAGGTTGGTCCGCTTGTCTTGCAGCCCCTTTAAGATCAGCGTCAGGTCGTCGGTGCTCTGCAGCGAAAGGTCGCTTCGGAAGATTTGCTGGGCATGAAACTGCACCGAGATCAGGATGCCCAGCAACAGGAAGACGATCAGCACCGGGGTGCGCCACTTCTTGACGTTATCCATCCTTATTCGCCCCCTGCGCAGATAGGCGGCGTTTCTGCATCCAGTTGGCCAGCATCTCCCGCCGGATGGTGGCCAGGTTCTGGAATATCCGCACTCCGAAGACGAACACCGCGGCCATATATAGGTCGACTCCCAGCCGGTCGCCCAGGAAAGCCAGCAGCGCCGCCAGTAGGGCGTTGGTAAAGAAGCCGGTGAGGAGCACCGCCCCGTCGAACTTATCCTCGATGATCGATTTCAGCCCGCCGAAGACTGAATCCAGGGCGGCCAGCAACGCCACCGAGAGATACTTGGCGAATATCCCCGGGATCGGTATGGCCAAGGTCGACCCGATGCCGATCCCCAGCAGCAGGCCGAGAATTGGTAGCCACATGCGCTATTCCCCCTATTAGCCGTGGGCACCCTACCACCAGCCACTATTTGGGTGTGGCGTATGAGAACTGGTAGCTGCCCTTGTAAGCGGGTACCAGGACTGCCGGACTGCTCTCCACGCTCACCGGGAAGCCGGCCATTTTCAGGATATTGTACTCGTTTTCCGGGGACTCCAGCGCTCTGGTCAGGTCGTCCGGGCTCCCGATCGCCCTGATAACGTAGGTGGGCGCCAGGCGGGTGGAGTTTACCAGGATGGTGGTGCCTGCGCACCGGATTTCTGTCGAGGCGACAACCCGCTGGTCATTGACG
>PKYJ01000010.1 GCA_003132605.1 Peptococcaceae bacterium
GGATCCGGATCAGCAGATAACCCTGAAGGCAGCGATCGATGCCTGTGCCACAGACGGGATCGAGCTTTTCTATGAGGGTCAGTTCAATGCTCCTTTTACCGAAGTGCCGGCGTCCGAACTAATTACCGGCCCCACTTTCGCCGACTTCACTTTTGGTTGCCACGCCGTAGAAGTGGCTGTAGATGTTGATACCGGGTTTGTGGATGTTCGCAGACTGATCGCTTGTTTTGACGTGGGCAAGGCCATTAATGTGCTGAACGTCGAGGGGCAACTGGAGGGCGGCGCCATTTACAATATGGGCTATGCCCTGACGGAAGACCTGATCGTTGAGAAGGGATACCTGAAGACCCCTTCCTTGTCCGAGTATCTGATCGCCACGTCAGTTGATGTGCCGGACGTGGAGACGATCATGGTCGAGTCAGGGGCTGGCCTTGGCCCCTACGGGGCTAAGGGGGTAGGGGAGCCCGCCGACAACTCTATTGCGCCGGCTATTCTCAATGCGATCTACGATGCCGTCGGGGTGCGGATCACTACCATGCCAGCCACGCCGGAAAGAGTCTTTTGGGCCATGCAGGAACAGCAACAAAAGTCTCATCAATAAGTTGTGGTTGCCCACGGTAATCTGACCTATATATTGTGGTGTACCATAATTGCCTGACCTAAAAATTGTGGTGCACCACAAAGGTCAACAGCAACGACCTGGAGAAAGATAAACTTCGTGTTAAGAAACATGACGAGGAGAGGAGTTATAAAATGGCCAAGACTTTATTAAAAGGTGGCCGTGTTGTCGACCCGGTCAATGCTATCGACCGCGTAGCAGATGTCTTGGTTGTCGACGGCAAGGTGGCCCAGCTGGGGCCGGCCATTGATCCGGGGGAAGCAGATGTTATTGATGTGACCGGCAAGGTGGTAGCTCCGGGGCTGGTCGATATTCATTGCCACCTGCGGGATCCGGGCTTCCCCGAAAGGGAAGATTTCCAGAGCGGCACCCGGGCGGCAGCCAGGGGCGGCTTTACCACCCTTATTGCCATGCCCAATACCAGCCCGGTTTGCGACAACATCATCGTGACCGAATATATACTGTCCAAGAGTAAACGCGTCGGCATCGTCAATGTCTTGCCCTACGGAGCGATTACCATGGGTCAGCAGGGGCAGGAGCTGACCCCCTTTGTTGACCTGGTGGCGGCAGGGTGTGTCGCCTTTTCCGATGACGGCCAGCCGGTGATGAACTCAGGCTTAATGCGCCAGGCCCTGATTCAGGCCAAGGCCATTAATAAAGTCCTGGCCGTGCACTGCGAAGACAAGTCCATTACCGGCGAAGGGGTGATCAACGACGGTGAGGTCTCCCGGCGTCTGGCCATCAAGGGCATTCCCTACACCTCTGAGGCCGTCATGGTGGGGCGGGATATCCTCCTGGCGGAAGAAGTGTCCGGACAGATACACATTTGCCACGTTGGCTGTGCCCGTTCGGTGGAGTTAATCCGTTCGGGCAAGCAACGAGGGATCGCCGTCTCGGGGGAAGTGATACCCCATTACCTGAACACGACGGACGAAGACATGGTTACCATGGAAGGGCGTTTTAAGATCAAGCCGCCCTTTGGCAGTAGACGTGACCAGGAAGCCCTCAAGCAGGGCCTGGTGGATGGCACCATCGAGGTCATTGCTACGGACCATGCTCCTTACACGGTGGTCGAGAAGAAGCGTGATTTCCTACGCGAGGCCCCCTTTGGCCTGATCGGCCTGGAGGCGGCCCTGGGTGTAGTCCTGACAGAGATGGTCCACAGCGGTTTGCTGAGCCTCTCTGACACCATTGCCAAGATGACCAGCAACCCGGCCCGGTTGCTGGGATTAAATAAAGGTACCCTGGGCATCGGCCAGGATGCGGATGTCGTGGTCATCGATCCCGACCAGGAATGGCAGGTTACAGTAAGCGAGAACGAATCCAGAAGCCGTAATTGCCCCCAGGAAGGCCGCTGGCTGAAAGGTAAGGCGGTCCTGACCATGGTAGGAGGCCGGGTCGTAATGAAAGATGGTAAAATCGTCAGTTAAGATTTGTAATTACTACTGCAGCCGAAAACTATATGATGGATGCTCTGAGCAGTTGCATTAAAATTTTCTTAAGGAGGTTGTTTTATGGCTCTGAAGCCGAGTGAGGGAGAATTGGCCTTATTATACGGTCAGGATGTTTTATCAGCCAAGACCCTGACCTACGAGCAACTGCAACTGATCATGAAGACAGCCGCCTACTACGAGGATGCCCTGGTTAACAAGCGCCGCCTCTTCGATATGGAAGGCAAGATCGCGGCCATCCTCTTTTTCGAGCCCAGCACCCGGACGCGTCTGTCCTTTGAGACGGCCATGCACCGGCTGGGCGGCAGCGTGGTCACGGTTTCCGAAACGCCCCAGATGCAGACCTCATCTACAGCTAAGGGCGAAACTCTCTATGACGCCATCCAGGTCATCGACGGGTACGTCGATGTCATTGTTGTCCGCAGCCCCATGACCGGCGCCGGTCAGGAATCCGCTGACGCCGCCGACCATCCGGTAATCAACGCCGGGGACGGTACCGGGCAGCACCCCTCTCAGGCCCTGCTGGACATCTACACCATCCTCAAAGAACACGGTCGTATTGAAGGATTGAAGGTGGCCGTGCTCGGCGACTTGAAATATGGCCGTGCCCCCCATTCCCTGGTCTACCTCCTCAGGCACTATGGCTGCGACCTGATCTTTGTCTCTCCCCCCCAGTTGAAGATGCCGGAGGAGATCACCGCCGAACTGTGCAGCCAGGGCATCAAGGTGGAGGAAACCAGCGACCTGAAAGCCGCCGCGGCTGAGGCCGACGTGCTTTATGTCACGCGCGTGCAACGGGAACGCTTCCCCAGCAAAGAAGAATACGAAAGCGTCAAGGATAGCTATATCGTCACCGACGAGGTGGTAGCCGTAGCCAGGAAGGGTATGAGCATTCTGCATCCCCTGCCGCGGGTAAACGAGATCGCCGTCTCGGTCGACTCCTACCCGGGGGCGGCCTATTTCCGCCAGGCTCACAACGGCGTACCGATCAGGATGGCCCTGCTGGCCCTGACTACCGGTAACGTCCGCTAGGAAGAAGGTGGTGCCCTGTGATTCCGGTAAGGGAAGGGTTCCCCGGGGTGTGTCCGGGAGGCCTTGAAGAAACCAGATCGCCCAAAAAAATGGGTGCGAACAAATTTACAGGATCATATGCAGAGGAGTGACAAGGAGTGAAAGGAACAGCAGTAGTAGCCATCGGCGGCAACTCCCTGATCAAGGATAAAAAGCGGAATGGCCTTTATGACCAGTTGGCGAATGTGCGCGATACTTGCCATAATATTGCGGAATTGGTTGCCAGAGGATGGAACGTGGCCATAACCCACGGCAACGGGCCCCAGGTCGGCTTTTTAATCCGCCGCGCCGAACTGGCCACGGAGGAATTACCCCTGATACCCTTGGAATTTGCCGGTGCCGACACCCAGGGCTGCATCGGCTATATGATCCAGCAGTCCCTGATGAACGAGTTCCACCGCCGGGGCATTAACAGGCAGGCGGTCACGGTGGTAACGCAGGTAGTGGTGGATAGAGACGACCCGGCCTTTCAGAACCCTACCAAGCCCATCGGCGGCTTCATGAGCAAGGAAGAGGCCGAGCGTCACAGCCGGGAAGATGACTGGACGATTGTTGAGGACGCTGGTCGAGGGTGGCGGCGGGTGGTTCCCTCGCCAGACCCCAAAGCAATAGTCGAAATCGCAGCCATCAAAGACTTGATCGACAGGGGTTATATAGTCATCTGCGTCGGTGGCGGCGGGATCCCCGTCGTTGATCAAAACGGGGAACTGGAGGGGATAGCGGCCGTAATCGATAAGGACTACGCCTCGTCCTTGCTGGCTTCGGAGATCAGGTCCGAGATGTTGATCATTTCGACCGGTGTCGAGAAAGTCGCCATTGACTTTGGCAAACCGGAACAGAGAGAGTTGGACCGGTTGACCGTTGCCGAATCGGAGGCATTTATGGCTGCAGGCCAGTTCCCGCCGGGCAACATGGGCCCCAAGGTTACGGCCATCTTGAGGTACCTCAAAAACGGCGGCAGGGAAGGCCTTATCACCTCACCGGCAGCCATCGTCGCAGCAATGGAAGGAAAAGCAGGCACTCGGATAGTGCCTTAAAGGATGGTGGCAGGCGTGGAATTTCAGGTCATCGGCAAGATATTGCAGCGAAAAGACGGAGTAGCCAAGGTCTGCGGCCAGGAGACTTACCCCAGCGACGTTGTTGTCCCCCATATGCTCTATGGCGTCACCCTGCGCAGCCCGTATCCCCACGCGCAAGTTTTGCGGGTGGATACCTCTGCGGCTGAGGCCATGGGGGCCGTTTGTGTGACCGCGGACGCCGTACCGGATCTGATCTACAACGAACGTACCGTTAGCGTACCGGAGAAGACCTACTGCGATCGCCGTGTCCTGCCCCTGCGGGCCAGGCACGTGGGGGAAGCCATCGCGGCGGTGGCCGCCGAAACCGAAGAAATGGCCTTCAAGGCTATGCAGGCAATTAAAGTTGAATACAAAGTTTTGCCGGCTGTCCTTGACCTGGATGGGGCAATGGTTGAAGGCGCCCCGGCCCTCTACGAGGATATTTACCTGGGCGATCAAAAGCTGACTGTCAAGAATAACGTGGCCTGCGAGCGGATTATCACCGTAGGGGACCCGGAAGCAGCCTTTGCCCGGGCCGACTATATTGCCGAACGGGAATATGAGTTGCCCCGGGTCTACCATCACCAGATGGAAACCAAGACCGCCGTCTGCCGTCCCGATCCTAACGGTGGGATTACCGTCTGGGCCACCACCCAGACCATCCACAATGTCCGCCAACTCCTGGGCCGCATTTTTGGCCTGCCCTTAAGCAAGGTCAACGTCAAAAAGCTGGCTATCGGCGGCTCCTTTGGCTCCAGCATCCAGATGAACTCCATTACCCCCATCTGTGTAGCTCTGGCCTTAAAGGCGAGGCGGCCGGTAAAAATGGCCACCAGCCGGGAAGACGATGTCTATGACCATACCAAGTTCCCGGCACGGATCAGAGTGAAGATTGGCGTTAAACGGGACGGGACCATTGTAGCCGCCGACATGCGGGCGCTGGTGGACATCGGCGCCCACCAAATAAACTCCTTCCCCCTGCTCGGGTGCATGGCCGGGTGGTACGCTTCTCTATATAAATGGGGCGACTTCCGCTATGAAGGCCGGGCGATCTATACCAATAAGGTGCCGGCCTGCGCCATGCAGGGATATGGCAACCCGCAGGTCAATTTTGCCGTGGAGTCTCTGATCGACCTCATCGCCACGGAGTGCGGCTTCGATCCGATCGAGTTTCGCCTCAAAAATTACGTGGGTATTGGCGATGAATTCTGGGGCCAGGGGCCCTCGGTCAAGTCGATCATCAAGAGCTGCGGTGTCGAGGAGATGCTGCAAAAGGGGGCGGAACTGGTCGGTTGGGTCGATCGCCGTCCTCACGAGGAAAAAACGGGCCGCTACCGCCGGGGCATCGGCGTGGCCAGGGGCTTCCATACCTCTGGCACCGGGGGCCCCAAGCCGGGGGAGGTCATCGACTACTCCAGCGCCACCGTCAAGATCAATGAGGACGGCACCGTGGATGTGATGACACCGGTAATGGACCTGGGCGGCGGGACCGGGGAGGCGGCGGTAAAAGTTGCGGCGGAGGTTCTCAAGGTTCCCTATGATCGGGTAGAATTGTCCCTGGTCGATACCAAGACGACCGGTTATGATGTCTGTACGCACGCCACGCGGGGGGTCTACTGCGGTTGTGGGGCTGTTTACCATGTAGCCAGGCAGGTCAAACAGAAATTGTTCGAGTATGCCGGGCGCATTTTAGAGGAAAATCCCAGCGACCTGGAACTGGCTTATGATGCGAAAAAGGACGTTACTATGGTCTATGCCCGGGGCTTCAAGCAGAAAGGCGTCACCGTCGGTGAGGTCGCCCGGCTGGCGCAGATCTATAGCTGGGGAACGATCGCCCGGTACCGCGTCTGTGATCACAACTGTCATGACCGGTCGCAATTGAGCTATATGGGGGCTACCGCCAGCGGTACTCCGGTGCATGTCAACCATTTTGTGGCCGAGGCAGATTTGAGAATTCTCACCGGGCTGATCAAGCCCCACTGTCAGGCAGGATACAGCGGGGGCGGCAAGGCGATTCTTCCTGGCGTGAGCAGTATCGAGACGATCATCGCCGACCACAATTATGAAGCCATAATCCACCCCAGGGCTATCTTCGGAGTGATCGACGGCAATCCCATGCGCAGGGCTATTGAGGAAGCGGCTCATTTATTAGCCCCCTGTTTCATCTTGAACGTGATCCTGAATCGGGACAAGCATATCATCGGTGCTGTCGCCGGTGATATGATCAAAGCCCACCGGGTCGGAGTGCAGAAACTGGATTGGTTTGTACGGGTTCCGGTCCCTGAGGTGGCTGATATCATTGTTGCAGGGTGCAGCCATCCCACCAGCGTTAACATGTATCAGGCAGCTAACGCGGCCACAGTCTGCACCAGGTTGATCCGCCCCATTGTCAAACGGGGCGGGGTGATCATCGTGGCTGCCCCCTGTCCTGAAGGAATCGGCGACGGACCATTTTACCAACTGGTGAGGGAAGCTGCCACCGCTCAGGAAGTGATCGACAAAGTGGCGCAACCCGGCTTCTTCATGCATGATCAGTGGGAGGCGCAACTGTGGGCCACGGTGCTCACTTACTGCCAGGTTTATTTTGTCACAGACGGCATCACCGCCGACCGGGTGCGGGAGATGAAGGCAGCCCCGTATCCTTCGGTGGCCGGCGCCCTGCAGGCAGCGCTGAGCGAGCAGGGCTCCGATGCCAGGATTCTGGTGGTTCCCGATGCCCCCTATACGATACCGGAGTTGGTGACAGGTTAAGCTGCGCTGCAGAAGAGGAGGATGCGAAATTGTACTGGGAGAACTACATTTTATCGCGTTCGCTGGACGAGGCTCTGTCCATGCTTGCTTGCTACGACGGGGGCGCGCAGGTGGTAGCCGGAGGCACGGATCTGGTGCTTCAGTTAAAGGAGAGAAAGCGTCAAGTTAAAGCCTTGGTAGATATCAGCAGGTTAACGGAATTAAAAGAAATCAGGAAGACGGACGGGTGGCTGCGGATCGGTGCTTTGAGCACGCATACCCAGATAGCCGGGTCGCCTCTGATCCAGGCCAGGGCCACGGCCCTGGCCGAAGCCGCTGCCTGCGTGGGGTCGACACAGGTCCGCAATGCGGGTACGGTGGGCGGCAATGTAGTGAATGCCCTACCTGCCGCCGACACCTCGATAGCCTTACTTGCCCTCGACGCCAGGGCGACCATCGTTTCCGAAAAGGGAGAAACAATCCGGCCGCTAAGCGATCTTTTTCGCGGAGTGGGGCAGTCCACGGTTGACCCGACAACCGAAATTGTCAGTGAATTCCTGCTTCCGTTGTCTTCCGGCCGGACAGCGAGTTCCTTTAAGCGGCTGTCCAGGCGCAAGGCACTAGGGTTGCCCATTTTGAACGCTGCCATCGACGTGGAACTTACCTCCGACTTGAAGAACTTTCGTGGGGTGCGGATTGCAGTCGGACCCGTGGCGCCTGTACCATGGCGGGCAAGGGATGCGGAGGCGTTACTCGAGGGGTCTCCGGTCAGCGGAAAGCTGATCAGGGAAGCCTGCCTGCTCGCGGCTGAAAAAGCGATGCCCCGGGACAGTTTGAGGGGCAGCGCGGCGTACCGCCGGGAAATGGTGAAAGTCCTGGTTTACCGGGCGATCAGAGCAGCGGTGGAAAAACTGGGGGGGTGCATTGAATGGATAGGGAGCCCAAGTGTCAAACTTGGGGGATTAGCGGCGCTGCATGATAGTGCCGATATCGTTATGATAACTGTTTCAT
>PKYJ01000110.1 GCA_003132605.1 Peptococcaceae bacterium
GATGTCGATTTTGCTGCCGGATATCACATAGAGATAACTTCCGTCACTCTTGACAATGTCCGCCTCGTCGACCCCCGCCACCTGGTTGTTGGTGATGGAATAATCGGGAGACGCCTGGGTGCCGGTAGCACTGGGATTGGCGGCAGAGAACCCTGCGGCTGGCGGTGTCGTGGGTGTTGCGGCCGGCTGCGCTACCGTCGGCGTCGCGGACTTCTCCGTGGTCCCGATTGTACCAAGCCCTGGCCCGCCATTCACGATCGCGACAGGTGCGAGCAGCGAGGCAAGTTTGGTGTAGCTGTCGACGAAATTCTGCAGTTCTTTCAGGTCCCTGAAGCGCCCGGTGGTGCTAGCGTCCACCGGGCGCGGCCGGACAGCGGTGATCAGGCTCACGAAAATCAACAGGAGAATTGTGGCTGTCGCCAGGAAGTAGATCGTCCACGGTTTTTGACGGTTGCTCATAGCGGCTGTTTCCTCCTTTAATCAACGTCACTGCACCGAAGCGGCAACTTTTTTCAATCCGGCGTACTGATCCCTGCAATGCCAGTATACCACATTTTCCCTGTCTGAACTACCTATCCCATAAGGGATGGCTTCACCTTTCATTCTTAATTAGTAGGATGATTCTAAAATAGCAGATCAATATTAAGCAATTGAAATAGCATCCATTGTTATCCACGTTAACCGGCGGATCCCATTGACCCATTTTGGTTAATGCAGTATAGTTGATTATGGGAGGTGCGTAAGATGGCAAATACCTTCATAATCCATGATGAATTCAAAGAGATTGATACCCGGACGATAGATGAGCGCAACAGGCTTACCCTGGGCGAATTGATGAAGGGGTACAAGAGGGTGCGTCTTTACAAGAATGAACGGGGAGAAGTTCTTTTGCAACCTATCGTGGAAATCCCCGCCTCCGAACTATGGCTCTATCAGAATAGGGATGCCATGGAATCAGTTCTTCAAGGTATTCAGGATGCTTCCGGGGATAAAATCTCCCGTCTGGACCTGGAGGAACTATAATTAATGGACATGTTTGTGATATACCTTACTGACCAAGCCAGGCATCAGCTAAATACCCTCAAGTCCGATCGCGGTCTGAATAAAAGATATAGGGCTGTGAGCAAGGGTCTCTGTCTTTTAGCTGAAAACCCCAGGCATAAAGGACTCCAGACCCACGAATTTACAACCCTGAAAGGGCCCCGGGGAGAAAAAGTATTCGAGGCTTATGTCGAACAGGCAACTCCTGCGGCCTACCGGATATTCTGGTGTTACGGTCCGGAAAAGGACAATATTACAATTCTGGCAATTACCAAACACCCTTGACAATACGGTCAGCCGTTTCTCCCGCGAGGCCTTAGAATCGCAATTTTCCCCTGCGTGAACTATCACGGACCAGCCGTGGGCTCTATGGGATAGGCCAGAAATTTAGTATCGGAGAAGTTAAGGGTTTGCACACCGGGACCGTTCAGCTTGCTAACTTCCCGGTAGTGGACGCCTGCCTCGGTCAGCCTCACCCGGTTGGATTGATTGGACCGAAAGCTGACCAGCACGAGATGCGCCGTTCTCATCTCCGCCAGTTGACCTTGGAGGATCGCGTTCTCCTTGGACTGCCGTTCAAAATAGGAAGCTGACACCAGGTACAGGTTCAGGCACAGCACGAGGACGATGGCAAGCCCCAGGATCCGCTGCGGTTTGCCGTTGATAGCCAGGCCGAGCATGGCGCAGAGCACCGGCAGCAGCCAGAGCTGGGGTGCATACCTCGCCCACCAGGCCTCGGGGTTGACCAGCGCCGAACAGACGATCAGCAACCCCAAGCCGGTGCAGACCAGAGTTTTCCTCTTTTCGAGCGGCCAGGCCGTTGCCAGCAGGATCACGGACAACAATACCGCCCCGCCGAACAGCGGCCCGAACCCGGCAATCCTGGTATCCAGCCAGACAGCTTTCAACTCTTCTTTGCTCACCGTAAACGGCCATTTCCAGCGAGCCGGTTGCGGGCCTGCCCCGTTTCCGGTCTCGGAGAAGGTTGATACGAACAGCTTTTCCAGCCTGTTCATGGTCTGGAAATCTGCCGGGCTGTTGGCTGTCACGATGTTCACGGCGTGGGGGCCGGCCAGGGGGTAGAAGGGGTTGCCGTTTCTGACGGTATTGGTCACATAGGGGTTGAAGCCGACAAACAACAAGCCGGCGATCAGGCCGATGCCCAGCGACGAGGCGATCAGCTTTAATGGCCGCTTCTCCTTCACGAGAAACAGGTACAGTAGGACCGGCAGACCGAGCGCCAGGATATAGGCCAGGGCCGTAAACTTGATGTTGACGGCGATGATCACGCTGAGAATCAGCGCCAGCGCTAAAAAGACATCGGGGCTTTTGATGATCAGAAAAAGCAGGGACAGGATGATGATCAGCATTGATGACAACTGCCCGTCGATATAGAAGGTTGACGACTGCAGGATGGCGATCGGGTTGCACGCCGCCAGCGCCGAGAAAAGCAGCGGTTCCGGCACCCAGCGCCTGTAGTGGGCCGACAGTGCCGACAAGCAGAGAAAAAAGGAGGAGACGATCAGAAGAATGTTAAAGACTTTGCTCTGTTCGATGTGCCCGGTCAGAATATAGAGCGAGGCAGAGACAATCCAGGGGCCCTTGGCGTAGTGGTTGATCCAGATGCCGCTCACTATCGGCAGGGGCGGGTCATGAAATGGGTTCCAGCCGTTGGCCAGTTGAATAATCGCTTCCTGGTGGTAGGCCTGACCGTCCCAGGACAGGTCGTAAATCTTGTCGGAGACATAGATGCCCAGCAGGAAGATGGCCACCAGGACCGCCAGGATGCCGATCAAGGCCAGCCATCTCCTGCTTTGAAAATAGCGGCTGCACATGAGCCAGGCCGCTATCACGGTCACCGCCAGCGCCAGCCAGAAACTGGATGGTGATAGGGTGTGGCCGGCTGTAAACAACAGTGAGGAGATCAACAAGATGGCGGCGATAAAGACAATCACGGCCGTTCCCAGGATGAAGCTGGCATCCGCCATGTTTTGATACCTGTTGCCGGTCACTGTTTGCATGTTTTACCCGTATTCTGATTGATGACATATAAGCGGAACAGTTGAATTCCCCCGAGGCAGCGCTGCCTGATAACCGGCTGATGACGCTTGAGTCGATCAGGCCGAGATGGCAATCATGATAACGCCGAGGATGATGACGCCCAGTCCGGCAATGCGCAGCATCGGCATGGTCTCCTTGAACAGCAGCACCGAGAAGACGCAGACCAGGACGTACCCCAGCGCCACCATCGGGTAGGCGTAGGAAAGATCCACCTTGGACAGGCT
>PKYJ01000079.1 GCA_003132605.1 Peptococcaceae bacterium
GGTAGTCATCTGTGGTGAAGGAGCGATGATGCAGTTATTCGATGCCCTCGAACTCGAGGATGGAGAACTGGTCTGTTTTGTCGGCGCCGGGGGAAAAACCGGCCTGATGCTTCAGTTGGCGGCCGAGTGCGCCTCGCGAAACCAGAGGGTGCTGGTGACCACCAGCACCAGGATGTTTGCCCGACAGCTTCAGAGTTGTGGCCAACTGGTCCTGGAGCGGGACGAGGGCAAACTTTTGGGAAGGCTGGACGATGCCTGCCCTGACTGTGTCCGGCGTGCCCGCGCCCGCCGGGTGCCCGGAACGGGTGGGACTGCTGTACCCGGCACCTACGAAGGCCGGATGTTGGCCGCGGGTGCCGGGTTGACGAAGGATGGCAAGGTCGTGGGTCTGAGTAGTGAGACTTTGAATGCCATCCACAGGGCCGGCCTGTTTGACAGCATCCTGGTCGAGGCGGACGGCGCCCGGGGCAAGCCCCTGAAAGCTCCTGCACCCCATGAGCCGGTACTACCTTCCAGGGCTGCCTGTGTCGTTGCCGTCGTTGGAGCCGATGCGTTGGGTTCCCCTCTCACGGAGCAGTACGTACACCGGTGGCGCCTGGCTGCGGAGATGGCGGGGCAGGATCCCGGCTCGGTGGTCACCGGGTCAACCATTTTGAAGATAGTCAGTTGTTATCGGGATCTGGCCAGGCAGGCCGCCCCGGACAGCAGGTTCATACCTGCTGTCAACAAGGCGGACAGCCGGGAACTGCTTGGCAATGCCCGGGAGATCGCCGGGCGCCTGTCGCAGTCAATGGCAAGGGTCCTGATCACCTCGACCGTCCTGGGTGATCCCGTGCTGGAGGTGCTGCCGTGATCTCGGCGGTGATCCTGGCCGCCGGCCTGTCCACCCGGCTGGGGCGGCCCAAGCAACTCCTGAGACTGGGGAGCAAGACCGTCCTGGAGCACGTGATCGATCACGTCTCCCTGGCCCAGGTCGGTGAGGTCATCCTCGTCCTGGGCGCCCACCGGTGGGAGATCGAGCAGGTAACACTCGACCGTCCGGTCCGGCGCGTTTTTAACCCGCAGTATGCCACCGGGCAGGGGAGTTCGGTGGCGGCAGGGGCTGCCGCCGTGAGCCCGGAAGCCAGGGGCATCCTGTTCCTGGCCGGTGACCAGCCCCTGATCCCGCCTGAGTTTATCGATCGGGTGATCACTGTTTTTAATGAGACGGGTGCCCTGATCGTCAGGCCGGAGACCGGGTTGCCGGCGATTTTTGACATCAGCCTGAAGGAAGAGTTGGAGCAGTTGACCGGTGATACAGGCGGGCGGCAGCTTATGGCCAGGTATCGTCGTCAGGTGGTGGTGATACCGGGTTGTCCGGGGTTCGCCTCCCTGGATATCGATACTGAAGAGGACTACCGGTTGCTGCAGGCCTATTGGAAGGATGTGCAGGAGTTTCCGGGGAAGCCGTAGCACATACCAGAGATAGCATTGCAGCCTAAAAGGGACCGGGCACCGGTCCCTTTTAGGCCTTCAAACGTTTATTTCAAACATCTTGTAGTGCTTGTATTCCGAATCGGCCCACCTGATCCCGAAGCCTTTCGATTTGATGTTTTCGTCCAGGATCCATCCGGTTTCACACCAGTCGTAACTGCCTCTGGTCAACTTCAGGAAATAGTCGAACAGGACGAGAATCGCCCCGGAGCCCTGGTATTCAGGGAGAACCCCGATTTCCGAGATCGTGAGCTTATCGATCTCGTGGCCTCGCATCCGGTACCTCCGGCAGGTATCCTGGTCCATGACGTCCCCGGGAGTCAGTAGTTGATTGTAATCCGGAAACCAGAGCAGGTATCCGGCAGGGGCGCCGCCGCGCTCCAGGATGAGCAAGTTGTGACCGGACATGAGGGTATGATAGCTGCTGAACATCCGGTAGTTCACCTCTGTAGAGCCTGTCGCAAAGAAGGGCTGGCCTGTAAAGCAGCGATTTTTCAAATGAGTGTAGATGGCGGCCTCCCGTCCGAGGCGGCGCCAACTGGCCGTCCGGCAGGTGAACCTCTTGCCGAGCCGTTTCAGGATTTTTTGTTCCCTGGCCAGGATGTCCCGGCGCAGGTCGAGCAGATAAGAGGCGAGCAGGTATTTCCTGGCGCCATATTTGCCGAAGTAATCCGGATAATAGGCCGGATTATAGCGGGAGCCGTAGCAGGGTATGCAGTCGAAGCGGTCTGCGAGAATGCCGACCATGCTGTCCAACCCGATCACGATTCTGGGCAGCCCCTTCTTTTTACAGAGGCTTACGGCAACTGCTATGAGCAGGTCCACCGCCGGCTGACAGTCTTCCCGGGCTTCGAAATAGGAGAAATGCAGCATATCAGGCTGTGACCGGTCTGCGATCAGCAGGCAGGCGGCCAGGATTTCCCCGTTGCTGCCCACCATCACCGGGGTGATCTCCGCCTGCCTGAAGCAGGGCTCCCTGCCGTAAAAGATCATCCTCAGCACGTTGGTCAACCCGGAGTCCCGGAAAAATGGATCGTCCCTGTAGATATCCCGGCAAAAGGAGATGTACCTGGCCGGATCGCAGGAGATGATTTCTATCGTGCTCACCTACTTTGGGAATTTTTATATAACTACTCAGCCTGCCTTATAATCCATGGTATGCCGCATGTCGCCGGTGGGTGTGGAAAATCTGCGCGGTGAAGAAGAGCCTGCATTTTTTAGAAGCATAGGGGGGCACATTTCAATCCGGGGTGGAATAGTATGGAATGAAATCTAAGTACTCTGCAGATTTGCAGACCGTCTTGAAAGGAGGTTTTTTAAATGGGAGCTGGTGTTGGTGCTGGTGCTGGAGTCGGAGGATGGAGCACCCAACTGGTATTCGTGCTGTTTCTGATCCTCATCCTGCTTCTTGTGGGCATTAACTAGGTTATGTGACGGGAAACAAATAGATTTACCATGGTGACGAGAGAACCCCGGGGCAGCCCCGGGGTTCTTGGGTTTGATTGCTGAAGAAGGCTTGGCTTGCAGGATGAAATTGTGGCGCGAAATTGTTTAATGATATAGTATAATAATCCTGGCCCCGCAGATCGGACTGTCGGGAAGCCGGCTTCCTGCCTCACTTTTGAGATGAGAGGTGGCCCCATGGCGGAAAGTTCCAAGCGCCAGGTCTGGGTAGATGTGGCCAAGACTCTTGCCATTGTCCTGGTGGTGGTCGGGCATGAGGGCGGCCCCGCCGCATATATCAAATACATCTACTGGTTTCACATGCCGGTCTTCTTTCTACTCAGTGGTTATCTGTTCAAACCTCCGGACGGATGGTCGTCCTTGCGTTCCTGGCTCTCCAAGCGGAGCCGCGAGGTATTGGTTCCCTATTGCGCCTACCTGGTTCTGGTAACCATGGTCAGGTACTTCTATGCTTACCGCTACCTGAATGCCAGCTTTGTCTTGAAAGATTTGCGGGATGTGCTGTTCGGCGGCCGGGTGCCAGGCGTTTATTACACGGTTTTCTGGTTCTTTACCTGCTTGTTTGCTACCCAGGTCCTCTTTGCCCTCATCAACCTGTTATGCAAAGACAGCCGCCTGGTGATGGTGGCCGTTGCGGTTGCCTACCTGCTGGCCCATGTAGAGTCCTGGCTGATGGTTAGCCATCCCCCGCTTGTACCCTGGAACCTGGACGTGGCCCTGATAGCTGTCGTCTATTATGCCATCGGCTATTTCTGCAAGAAATTACTCGCAGAGATCTCCCTGCGGGTCACGTTGGCTGCCGTCGCCCTTTCCGTGCTGCTGATCGCCGTCGATTACAGAGGGTTGATGAATTATGTGCTCAATCTGAAGTACGTGGTTTATCAGCACTTGTTGTTGGACCTGTTGATCCCCATGATAATGGCTGTAGCGCTGTTGGGAATAAGCCAGGTCTTGGCCCGAAGCAGGCTGGGACGGGCTGTAACTCTGATGGGCAATATCGCCCTCCCGGTGGTGTATCTTCACGTTCCCATCAATACCGTGCTCTTGGTTGAGTACCGCTACCACTATGGCAACGTTGCGGCAGTCCTGATCGGTTTTGTGACGCCCATCATCCTCTCGAAGCTGATCTTCGATCGCTTCTCCCTGACCCGGTACCTGTTCCAGGGACAGGTACCGGGCAATCAGAAGTCAGAGGCAAGAAGTCAGAGGTCGGAGATTATGCTGGGTTGAGTGCTGGGGAACTATGGATGTTTTCCCACTATTGTGGTAATATTAAAGTGACACAACAAGAGGGAGGAAACAAGATGGCTGACTTTGGTAACGCTTTTTCCGGTATGCACACCGAGCGCAAGCTGACACCGGAGGAACTGGTGCGGGCGATCCGGTTTATGGTCGCCGCCGAGTATGAAGCGGTGCAGGTTTACACCCAACTGGCCGAGTCCATCGATAATGAACTGGCCGCTCAAGTGCTGAGGGAGATCGCCGACGAGGAACTGGTCCACGCCGGCGAATTCCTCAGGCTGCTCAAGGAGCTGGCGCCGAACGAGGAGCAGCTCTACCAGCAGGGTGCCCGGGAAGTGGAGGAGAAGATCGGGAAGTAGGCCGACATTGGGACTGGAAAGAACAGGTTCAACTGGGTCTTGGCTTCNNTTAGAGCGGGTAGCCATCGGTAAGCTGCGAGGGAATTAGTCATATCTGAACCGGGCCGGGTGCGCCCGGTTTTTTTGTTTTTCAGGCAGTAGCGGTTCATGGGAATTGATTATTTGCGCAATGGATACAATATTATCGAAATTTTAGCAAAGGGAGTGTTCGGCCATGCTACTGATCGCTGTCAGGGCCCTGGTGCTCTACATCCTCCTGGTAATCGTGATGCGGTTGATGGGCAAGCGCCAGATCGGCCAGTTGCAACCCTTCGAACTGGTGATCACCATTATTATCGCTGAACTGTCCGTCATTCCCATGAGCAACACCGGTATTCCGCTCACCAACGGGATTATCGGCATCCTGGTGTTGCTGGCTGCCGAGATCTTCATCTCCCTGCTGGTCATGAACAGTGAGCGAGTGCGTGCCCTAGTCTGCGGTACCCCGACGATCCTGATCAACAACGGCAGGCTGATCGCTGAAGCCATGCAGCGGTTGCGGGTGAACCTGCATGACCTGCTGGAACAACTGAGGGGCAAGGAATACCCGAACGTATCCGACATCGCCTATGCGGTACTGGAGAACAACGGCACCCTCAGCGTCATTCCCAAGGCAGATGTTATGCCTCCCAGCGCCAGGGACCTCGGCCGGGCGGTGACCCAGCCGCTGTTTCCGGTGACCCTGATCGTGGACGGCAATGTGAACCTCTCCAACTTGAAGCTGGCCGGTATTGCCATGGATACCCTGATCGCTCAGGCCAAGTTGCGGCAGATCGCCGACCTTCGGGACGTCTTTTTTGCCCAGATGACCACTCAGGGGCAGATCGATTGGCACCTGCGCGGAGAGGGGGATGGCTGATGCACAAGTGGAGCGGGTGGCTGCTAATTCTGGCGATCGTGGTTATGATCATCACCGGCGGCATCCTCTCTCAGCGGTACCTGGACCGGTCTGCGGATGAACTGGCCTCCCAGTTGGAGCGGGTGCAGCAGGCGGTTGAGCAAAAGGACTGGATGACGAGCGAGGGCGGCTTTACCTTACTGGAGGAGCGCTGGAACAGGGTGCACAGCAATTGGGAACTGTTCACGGATCACCTGGAACTGGACAACCTGGAACTTAGCCTGATCCGGCTCCAGAAGTTTATCGAGACTCGCGACGAGGTCAACGCCAGGGTCGAGGCTGGTGAAGCCATGGACATGATCAGGCACATCCCCGAACGGGAGCGGCTTACCTGGCGGAACATTTTTTAGAACTCGTTGAACAAGCCGAAAAACCACCCCGGCTATCTGTCGTTCTCAAATTGCCATAACTGGGAGTTACATACATCGACCCCCCCTGAATAACATATAGCAGCGCTAAGCTTTCATGTCTGTCTTGTAATTGAAAGATCAGATCAAGGGAGGCGGTTGCCCTTGCGCAACAGCTTTGTTTATATAGACAACGCCTGCACTACCTGTCCGAAACCGGAGACCGTGTATGCGGCAGTGGTGGACGCGATGAAAATAGGCGCCAGTCCGGGGCGGTCGTCTCACCGGCTGTCGAAGCAGGCGGACCAGATCGTGGAATCAGCCAGGGTCGAACTCTGCCGGATGTTCAACACTCTTTCTCCGGAACACGTGATCTTCACCCTGAACTGCACGGATTCCCTGAATATAGTGCTCAAGGGGATCCTGAAACCGGGTAACCGGGTGATCATCGGCCCCTATGAACACAACTCGGTGCTCAGGCCGCTTCGCAGGCTGCAGCGGTCCGGGGTCAACCTGGCTATAGCCCGGGGCGCCGGGGAGTTCGGGATCGATTGCCGGCACTTCGAGTACCTGTGCAGCCAGGGGGTGGATGCAGTCGTTTTATCTCACGCCTCCAATGTTACCGGGGCGGTGCTCCCGGTCAGGGACCTGGCGGAGATGACGCACCGGCGGGGCGGGCTGGTGATCGTCGATGCTGCCCAAACTGCCGGGACGTTGCCGATAGACATGAAAGAGATGGGTATTGACGTGTTGGCCATCCCCGGCCACAAGGGCCTGCTGGGGCCGATGGGAACCGGCGCCCTGCTGCTGGGCAAAGACATCCCTGTGCTTCCTCTCAGGGAGGGTGGCACCGGTTTCAAGTCCGAGGGCGAGGACCAGCCCGAGGAAATGCCCTGGCGCCTGGAGTCTGGCACTCCGAACTTCCCGGGCATTGCCGGGCTGCTGGCTGGAATACACTTTGTTCAAGCCGAGGGGGTGGACAGGATCGCCCGGCACGAAGCCGGGCTTGCCCGAGCGCTGGTGGCGGGACTCGGGGAGATCGACGGAGTGTGCTTGCTGGGCTGCCGGGAGCCCCAGACCGGTGTGGTCTCATTCCTGTTGGACGCGTGCGATGTCGGTGAGACAGCCAAAGCCATGGACCAGGTGTACGGCATCGGGATCAGGGCCGGCCTGCACTGTTCGCCCCTGGCTCACAGGAGCATCGGGACTTTCCCCGGAGGAGCGCTGCGGGCCAGCTTTGGCTATTTCAACACCTGTTCGCACATGGAGAGGCTGATTGCGGCGGTGCGGGATCTCGCGTCTAAAGAAAAACTAGGCTTACGTTAAGCCGAAGGCGCAGGCGGAAGCCGTTGCCTTAAACTTCCTGTTCCAGGTCGTTGCAGGGGATGCATAAAAACATCATAATTATAAGTAGGATTTGGACAACTTGTTTTAGCACAAAGAGAGAGGTGGCTGGTTATGAAGAGTTGGAGGTTGCTTCTGGCTGTGCTCGCTGTTCTGATTCTGGTGTCCGGGGGACTATTGCCGGCGCGGGCTGATGCGGTACAGTTGAACGAGGGCAATAACAACCAGACCGTTGCGCTTGACCAGGGGGCGGTTATGGAGTTGTCCCTGCCCGGCAATCCTACCACCGGCTTTTCCTGGAGCTTGGCCGAAACTTCTGACCAGAACGTCCTGGTGGAGACATCGCATTTCTATATCAACCCATCCCGGACAGTAGGTTCCGGCGGCGGTGAGCACTGGGTTTTCCGGGCGGCGGGCGCCGGTACTATCCGGCTCAACCTGGTTTATTCCCGCCCCTGGGAGAAGAGCACCCCGCCGGCCAAGACCTATTCCGTGGTAATCGGGGTCAACTCAGCGCCTGCCCCGGCACCGTCCCGGTTGAACCATGCCAGCTTCACGATTGGAGGCAGCACTTACAGCGTCAATGGGCAGGTTTACCAGATGGACGCGGGCGTATCCCCGTTCCTTCAAGACGGCCGGGTCTATGTACCGGTGCGTTACCTGGCATCGGCCCTCGGTCTGTCCACTGCCGACATGTACTGGGATGAGGCATCCCGGGCGGTGGTGCTTCCGCCCGATCAGAACGGCGTTGTTTACCACCTGAAGATCGGGGACGACAAGATCTACCAGATAGATTCCGGAGGAACGGACAAGGTTATCCAGGCCATGGGCGCGGTGCCGCTGAACAAGGACGGGTATATCTACCTGCCGGCACGGTTTATCGCCGGGCTGTTCGGCTATCAGGCCGGGTGGGATGCCACCGGCAGGGTATTGTCGATCGAGCCTGCCCAGTAGTAAGATGGGTACAAGTCTGCCATATCTGAGTCGGGCAAGGCGATAAAGAACGACTTACATGCTTGGGGAGATGGCGGCGTATATCGGCATGCTTCATGTAACCCTTCCAGCAATATGGTAACATAGGAGCAGAAATGCCGGGGTCTGAGTCTTGCTTTCACCATAAGGGCTTTCCCGGGGGCTGCTTCTGAGTCCGTACCGGATAGGGGTGAGGCTGTCGAAGAGTCGCAGGCAATAATGGGGGGTGTATCGTGGCTAAAGCATCGAGGGCGGCAGTTTCGGTGGCGTTGGCGGCTGTAGTGGTCGTTCTGGTTGCGCTGGGCATCTTCGCGACACCGCTCCGAAATGTTCTGCTGCCAACAAGAGGTAGCGGCAATAGCGTTTCCACAACAGTTGGGCCGGCACCGGCCGCCTCCGCGAGCAGCGATCAGGCCGCCCAGGCCAAGCGTGACCGCCTCGACCGGCTCTACCAGCAGGGTTACCAGTACTACAACGAGGAGTTGTACCAGAAGGCCATCAGCCTGGAAGACCAGGTGATCCAGGAGGATCCCGCCTATTTCGAGGCATACGCCGTCAAGGGGATCGCTCTCTGCTACTATGGCTACTTCGACGGCGGGAACATGAAAACCAAAGACTTTGACGAGGGGATGCAGAATATTGACAGGGCGCTGGCACTGAAGCCGGATTACACCCTCGCCCTGTTCAACAAGTCCCTGGCCTACGAGCTTTATGCCAATTATGATACGGCCCTGTACTGGTACGACCGGACCATCGCCATAGACCCGAAGTCGGTGTGGAGCTATTACGGCAAGGCCGCCATCTACGGGCGCAGGGGGGACGTTCCGGACACTGTCAAGTACCTCAAGCAGGCGATTGACCTGAATCCGGAGGTGAAGAAGTACGCCCGGCAAGAGGAGGACTTCAACAATGTCAAGAACAGCCCCGAGTTTCAGAACCTGGTGAACAATTAAGAAGTTGACAGTGACTGCCTGCTCAAATAATTTTACTTCCTGATCCCGTTGAGTGCTGGGTCACCACTAAAGCAGCGGCTCAAGGCAACCCTTCTTATTTGGGGCTGAAGGTGGCGCAGTCGGTATCCTGGGTGCTCCTGGCATTTGGGGACTGGATCTCAATCTTGTCAGCGTGGCAGCAGTCCCCGCTTTCGTAATAATAACAGGAATTGACCGCGCACTTTACCCCCGACAGGTGTTGGTCCTTCTTGTCAACCCGTCCTTGCATCAAAATACCACTCCTTTTTTTCTTAGTATCATCCAGGTTTGCCGATTCTATGCAGGCAAAAACTCAGGCTTCCCTGATCGCGTCCACGGGACAGTTCTCCAACCCCTCCCGGGCGCAGTCCTCCAAGTTGGGCGGGACCTCTTCAATCTGGTTATGAGCCTTGCCGCTGTCATCCCAGTCATAGACGCCGGGGCAGATGTCGATGCATGTGCCGCAACTGATGCAAATATCAGGATCGACGAAAACTTCCATGTGACATCCCTCCTTGTATGCTGTTAATATTATGTTAGTTATTTTCAAAATACATTCATGGTTTGATTGCAGCCCTACTCGTGAGATTACCGGGTGCTGCGTCCAAAATGGAAACAACAAGCAAAACTTATGCAATTTTAAGGTTATTTGGTAGGATGCTTAGTAGAATTGGTGAGGAGGATTTACCCACGATGGCTACCCGCTCTAATGCCCCCGCNNCCCCGCTTCTCCTCCGCATCCGGGCTTACAGCCCGGCCTGAAAGAATGCGGAGTGCATGAAGCGGTGGGAAAACAAAATGCTGGGTCACAATCAATGAAGCAGCGCACACCAAGTGGTTTCGGCCGGCGCAGCCTCCAGTTCCGGATCCTGGTACTGGCGCCCAGCACTCAACAGAGCGCAATGTTAATTAGGAACATAAGTTGATGCGCGGTTGCGGTTAGAACTGAATTTCGTTGGATGCTGGGCAACCCTCGATCCAAAAGAGATGTATCCGTTGAGTGCCGGGCAATTAACAATTGAGTGGGAGAGGATAAACGATGTCACAAACTGTTTTCGCAAGGGTATGGTCGTCCGTAAAAAGCTTCCCGCGTCTGCTTGTCAAGAGCCGCATCACCCTGATCGTCACGGTCCTGGTAGTGCTGGCCGCCGGTTATCTGGGCTGGCGCTACCTGGGAACCAAGAAACAGGTGGGCGGTTATGTCACCACCAAGGCAGCCGACGGGAACATCAAGGTGACCGTCAGCGCCTCCGGCAACCTCATCGCTCTCCAGAGCGTCGCCCTCACCTTCAAGAGCCAGGGCTACGTCCAGACCTGCAACGTACATCTCGGGGACATGGTCAAGGCCGGGCAGGTGCTGGCCACGGAGCAGACCAGCGACCTGCAGGCCTCTCTGGACCAGGCCGAGGCCAGTCTGGAGAGCGCCCAGGCCAACTACAACAAGCTGGCCTCCACCGGGCCCCAGGAGGTAGACCAGGCCCAGGCCCAGGCTAACCAGGCGAATACTGCCCTCGACAATGCCAAGTCCACGCTGGACCGTGACCAGCAACTGCTGGGGGCGGGTGGGGTCTCCCAGTCCACTGTGGATAGCGACAACAATGCTTATCAGCAGGCCATAAGCCAGTACAAGTCCGTTGAGTACACCCTGGCCCAGGACCAGACTCATGCGGATGTGACCGCCGCCGCTTCCCAGGTCAAGAGCACCCAGTCACAAGTGGCGCAGGCTCAGAACAATTTAACCAATTCCAGCATCGTTGCCCCCTTCGACGGATACATTGCCACGATCACCGGCAACCCGGGAATGTGGACCGGGGGCGGCGCCGTGGCTTCGGGGACGTCCACCGCCACGCAGTTCGGGATCATCATGATATCCACCCAACTGCTGATCGATGCCGATGTCAATGAGGCGGACATCAGCAAGGTCAGCGTCGGCCAGCCGGTAAACTTCACCGTGGATACCTATCCCAACGAGATCTTCACGGGCAAGATCATCGCCCTGTCTCCCAATGCCACCACGGTCAGCAACGTCCAGATGTACGAGGCCCATATGTCCATCGACGATTACAGCAAGCTGAAGAGCGGCATGCCGGCCACTATCAACATCATTACCGCCTCCGCCAATAACGTCATCTTGGTCCCGCTGTCCGCCATGACTTACGCCAAAACCTACCTGGCGTCCCTGGCCAGAGGCAGCGGTTCCAACCGGCAGGGGCGCAGCGCCATCGCAACCCAGGGCGGCGCCGGCGCTTCAACCTCGCAGGCTGGATCGCAGGGAGGCGCCAGTTCATTCCAGAACCGGGGCACGGTAGTGGTGCTGGTAAACGGTCAGCCACAGATCAAGAGAGTGACGACCGGCCTCTCCGACGACGTCAATGAGCAGATCACATCCGGCCTGAACGTGGGAGATATCGTAGTCACCGGCGCCTTGACGTCGGCCAAGGCTTCCTCCTCAGCTACCACCAGCGCTACCACCAGCGGTCTGCGCCCGGGCGGTGGAGCACCTGGAGCAGGGGCGGTTCGTTTCTAAGAAACGGACTTCTCCCGCCAACGCACGGAATTGCAACAGAACAGGAGCGAGAATGGGAATGGTGGCGCCGGTGGCAGGCGTTAGAGGCAGGATGGGAACCGGTGCCACCTTTGGAATAGGAGGTTAAGCATTTGGCGGTTAGTGAACTGGCGACAAGAGCATCGGTTGGGTCTTCGACATATCCACTCATCCGCTGCCGCGGCCTGATCAAGATTTACCCACTGTCTGGGGTGGAGGTGCATGCCCTGCAGGGCATCGACTTGGACGTCCGGAAAGAGGAGATGATCGCCATCATGGGCCCCTCCGGCTCTGGCAAGTCGACCCTGATGAACGTCATCGGATGTATGGACAAACAGACCGCCGGCGACTATTGCCTGGACGGGGTGGACGTGTCCAGCCTGAGTGAGCCCGAACTGGCCGCCACCCGCAACCGGAAACTGGGTTTCGTCTTCCAGCGCTACAACCTGCTGGCCAGGGCGACCGCCCAGTACAACGTGGAACTGCCCCTGTTCTACGCCGGGATGACGGGTACAGAAGCCAGGGAGCGGGCTCTGGCCGCCCTCGACTTGGTCGGCCTGAAGGAGATTTCAGATCACTGGCCGAACCAGATGTCCGGCGGACAGCAGCAGCGGGTCGCGCTGGCGCGCGCGTTCGTGTTCTCACCTTCTGTACTTTTGTTCGACGAACCGCTGTCGAATCTCGATGCCAA
>PKYJ01000048.1 GCA_003132605.1 Peptococcaceae bacterium
AGAGCGGGTAGCCATCGGTAAATCAGCGGGAGTTCAATCTCCTTCTGCACCCAATCCGGCATCCCTACCTCCGATTCAGGCATGAACCTATTCCCCGGGGGCAAAATATTTTCAGAAATTTGTTGGTGGCTCTTAACAAAACACTTAACATATTGCATTTTATGTTTAAGTTTGATATTATTTGACTAATAGCGGTATCACCGATTTTCAGCCTTTAAAAAAGGAGGGTTTCAAAATGGCAAAATCAGTAGGAATCGACCTGGGAACCACCAATTCGGTCGTCGCAGTGATGGAGGGCGGCAAGCCCGAGGTGATCCTGAACGCCGAAGGTTCGCGCCTGACCCCCTCGGTAGTGGGCTTCAAGGAGTCCGGGGAGCGCCTGGTCGGCCAGATCGCCAAGCGGCAGGCAGCCCTGAACCCCGAGAATACCCTGTTTTCGGTGAAGCGTTTCATCGGACGCCGCTTTGCAGAGGTGGGCGAAGAGCGCAAACTCGTCCCCTACCAGGTGGTGTCAGGGCCGAATGACGCCGTGCGTTTCGAGGTGCGCGGCAACAAGTACTCCCCGGAGGAGATCTCGGCGCAGATCTTGAAGAAGCTGGTGGAGGACGCCTCCAAGTACCTGGGCGAGAAGGTACCGGACGCCGTGATCACGGTGCCGGCCTACTTCAACGATGCTCAGCGCCAGGCCACCAAGGACGCCGGCAAGATCGCCGGCCTGAACGTGCTGCGGATCATCAACGAGCCGACGGCGGCCGCCCTGGCCTACGGTTTGGACAAGAAGGCCAACGAAACCATCCTGGTGTTCGACCTGGGTGGCGGCACCTTTGACGTTTCGATCTTGGATGTGGGCGACGGCGTGTTCGAGGTCAAGGCTACCAACGGCGACACCCACCTGGGCGGCGACAACTTCGACAAGGAGATCGTCGACTGGCTGGCCGGCGAGTTCAAGAAGGACTACGGAATCGACCTGCGCACCGACAAACAGGCGCTGCAGCGGCTGATCGAGGCGGCCGAGAAGGCGAAGATCGAACTCTCCGCCACGGTGGAGACCCAGGTCAGCCTGCCCTTCATCACCGCCGACGCCACCGGTCCGAAGCACCTGGACATGAAGCTGACCCGGGCGAAGTTCGACGACCTGACCAATCACCTGGTGGAGCGCTGCCGGGGACCGGTCAAGGCCGCCCTGGCCGATGCCAAGCTGACCGCGAAGGAGATCGACGAGGTGATCCTGGTAGGCGGCTCGACCCGCACGCCTGCGGTTCAGAAGCTGGTGCGGGATCTGACCGGCGGCAAAGCGCCGAACATGAGCGTCAACCCGGACGAGGTAGTGGCCGTGGGAGCGGCCATCCAGGCCGGAGTGCTGGCAGGCGAGGTCAAGGACGTGGTGCTGCTGGACGTCACTCCCCTGTCCCTGGGCGTGGAGACCCTGGGCGGCGTGATGACCAAGGTCGTCGAGCGCAACACCACCATTCCGGTGCGGCGCAGCCAGATCTTCTCCACCGCCGAGGACAACCAGCCGGCAGTGGACATCAACGTGCTGCAGGGCGAGCGGGAGATGGCCCGGGACAACCGGTCGCTGGGCCAGTTCAAGCTGGACGGCATTCCGCCGGCACAGCGGGGCATCCCACAGGTGGAGGTGACCTTCGACATCGACGCCAACGGCATCCTGAAGGTGAGCGCCCAGGACAAGGCGTCGGGCAAGGAGCAGACGGTCACCATCAGCGGCTCCAGCAACCTTGACAAGGGCGAGATCGACCGGATGGTGAACGAGGCCCAGGCGAACGCCGAGGAGGACAAGAAGCGGCGGCAGGAGATCAATGCCCGCAACGAGGCGGATAGCCTGGTCTACCAGGTGGAGCGCCAGCTCAAGGACCTGGGCGACCAGGTGCCGGTGCACGAGAAGGCCCGGGTGGAGCAGTTGGCAGCCGACCTCAAGGCAGCCCTGAAGGAGAACGCCCCTCTCGACAAGATCGGGTCGTTGAAGAGCGACCTGCAGCAGGCGGCCTACTCCCTGTCGGAGGCCGCCTATAAGAAGGCCCAGACCGCAGGTGACGCCAGCGCCGCAGGCGGACAGCCAGGCGGCGTCGGAGAGGGCTCCGGCAGCACGCCCGGCGGCGGCGCCCCGGGGGCGCACCAGGGCGGGCCCGACGTGGTGGACGCCGAATATGAAGTGAAATAGATTGTAACACAGGGAAATTGGGGGTCTCAGGGCAGATGGCGGTAGCTTTTCAGGATTACTACGAGATCTTGGGCGTTAAACGGAAGGTTGCTGATAAGGAGATCAAGAGCGCCTACCGGAAGCTGGCCCGCAAGTGGCATCCCGACGTGCACACGGGCAAGCAGAAGGCCGAAGCCGAAGAGAAGTTCAAGAAGATCAACGAGGCCTACGAGGTGCTGAGCGACCCGGAGAAACGGTCGAAGTACGACCGTCTGGGCAGCAACTGGCGCAACGGTCAGGACTTTCAGCCACCGCCCGGCTGGGGTGACAACGTGCGTTTCTATGGCAGCGCGGACTCCCCCGGTGGGGAGGGCGGATTCCAGGGCACAGGTGGCTTCAGCGACTTCTTCGAGACCCTGTTCGGCGGCGGCGCCTTCGGGCGTGCCACTGCCGGTACCGGCGCCACAGGCACGCGGCGCAGAGCCCGCGCGCCGCAGCGTGGCCAGGACGTGGAGACAGAGATCGAGCTGCCCCTGGATGAAGCCTACCGCGGCGTCAGCAAGACCATCCAGTTATCCACCGTGGCGGTCTGTCCCGAGTGCGGCGGCGCCGGTACCAAGGAGCGCGGCTTCTGTCCACGCTGCGGCGGTACCGGGCAGGTCCCGGACACGAAGACGCTGGAGGTCAAGATCCCGGCAGGTATCCGGGACGGTGGCCGTATTCGGCTGCGCGGTCAGGGCGGCGAGGGGATGGGCGGCGGCGCCAGGGGCGACCTCTACCTCAAGGTGCGCCTGCTGCCCCATTCCGTGTACACCGTGAAGGGCAACGACCTGGAAACGGAAGTCGGGCTGCTGCCGGACCAGGCGGCCCTGGGCGACAAAGTACGGGTGCCCACCCTGGATGGGCCGGTGATCATGACCGTGCCCCCGGGCAGCCATGCTGGAAGCAGATTACGGCTGCGGGAGAAGGGCCTGCCCGGGAATGGCGGCCAGCGCGGCGACGAATACGTGCGGCTGGTGATCGACATCCCTCCCACCTTGAGCGAGGAGGAAAAAGACCTGTACCGTAAGTTGCAAAACCTAAGGAAAGGGTAGCGGATCGCCATGAGCATCGTGCGTTGGTATTGCCATTATGATGACGACGAAGAAGGTCTGCCGCTTGGCGACCTGGACATCCACCCAGAACTGCTGCGAATGCTGGAGGAGTTGGGGATAATCGAGATCCGGGAGGAGACCGTCCGGCCGCGGCAACTGCAGCGAGTCTACAGGATGCTGCACCTGAGGCAGAGCATGGGCGTCAACCTGCCCGGAGCAGCCATCATCATCGACCTGCTGGAACGGATCGAGGCGCTTGAGGCAGAAGTCGACCGGCTGACGAGGTGATCAGAAATATGTGAAGATCGTTTTCTTAGCGAGGTGAATCATATGGATCCCAACAAGTTTACCCAGAAAGCCCGGGAGGGCCTGGCGGCAGCCCAGCAACTGGCCGCAGAAAGGCACCACCAGGAGGTGACCTCCAAGCACCTGCTGGCCGCCCTGATCAGACAGGAGGACGGCCTGGCGGGGCGTTTTCTGAGCGGGGCGGGCGCCGATCTCCCATCCATCCAGCGGGGGCTGGATGACTTATTGCGCAAGATCCCGGCGGTCTACGGCCCGGAGGGCTCGCTGCACCTCGGCGCCGGCCTGGCCCGGGTGCTGGCCCGGGCGGAGAAGGAAGCGGAATCTTTGAAGGACGAGTACCTGAGCGTGGAGCACCTGCTGCTCGCTCTGATCGACGAGGGAGAGGAAGATCTCAAAGAATTGCTGCGCCGGCAGAATGTCAGCCGGAACAGCCTGTTGAATGCCCTGAAGGCGATCCGGGGATCGCAGCGGGTCACCGGCGAGAACCCGGAGGCCACCTACGAGGCCCTGGAGCGCTATGGCCGCGACCTGACCAAACTGGCAGCCGACGGCAAGCTCGACCCGGTGATCGGCCGCGACGAGGAGATCCGGCGAGTGATGGAGATCCTGTCCCGCCGCACCAAGAACAACCCNNCCGGTGCTGATCGGCGAGCCGGGTGTCGGCAAGACCGCAATCGTGGAGGGCCTCGCCCGGCGCATCGTGGCCAGGGACGTGCCCGAGGGACTGAAGGAGAAGCGGATCATCGCCCTGGACATGGGCTCACTGGTGGCTGGCGCCAAGTACCGCGGCGAGTTCGAGGAGCGCCTGAAGGCGGTGCTGAAGGAGGTCAGCGATGCGGAGGGCCGCATCATGCTGTTCATCGACGAACTGCACACGGTGGTGGGCGCCGGTGCCGCCGAGGGCGCCATGGACGCCAGCAACTTGCTGAAGCCGATGCTGGCGCGGGGCGAGTTGCGGGCGATCGGAGCGACCACCCTGGACGAATACCGGAAGCACATCGAGAAGGATGCCGCCCTGGAGCGCCGTTTCCAACCGGTGATGGTCAACCCGCCTTCGGTGGAGGACACCGTCTCCATCCTGCGCGGTCTCAAGGAGCGCTATGAGGTGCACCACGGGGTGCGCATCCAGGATGCCGCCCTGGTAGCGGCAGCGGTACTGTCCGACCGCTACATCTCCGACCGCTTCCTGCCGGATAAGGCGATCGACCTGATGGACGAGGCCGGGGCCCGGCTGCGTACGGAGATCGACAGCATGCCCACCGCCCTGGACGAGATCACCCGGCGAGTGATGCAGTTGGAGATCGAGGAGGCCGCCTTGAAAAAGGAGCACGACCAGGTCTCTCAGGAACGTCTGCAGCGCATCCAGAAGGAGTTGGCCGACCTCCGAGGCCAGTCGGACGCCATGAATGCCCAGTGGCAGGAGGAGAAACAGGGGATCACGCGCCTGCGGGAGATCAAGAAAGAGATCGAAGCGGTGCGCACGGAGATCGAGCGGGCGGAGCGGCTGTATGACCTGAACAAGGCAGCCGAGCTGAAGTACGGGCGCCTGAACGAACTGGAGCGCCGGCTCAAAGCGGAAGAGGAGCAGATCGCCGGCAAGGAGAAGGGCAACATGCTGCTCAAGGAAGAGGTGGACGAACAGGACATCGCCCTGATGGTCAGCCGCTGGACCGGCATCCCGGTCAGCCGTCTGATGGAAGGCGAGCGGGAGAAGCTGTTCCATCTGGAGGAGATCCTGCACCGGCGGGTGATCGGCCAGAGCGAGGCGGTGCATGCGGTGGCTGACGCCGTGCTGAGATCCCGCAGCGGCCTCAAGGACCCCAACCGCCCGGTGGGCAGCTTCATCTTCCTGGGGCCGACCGGCGTCGGCAAGACCGAGCTGTGCCGCGCCCTGGCGGAGGCGTTGTTCGACGACGAGCGGAACATGATCCGGCTGGACATGTCCGAATACATGGAAAAGCATACGGTCGCCCGGCTGATCGGAGCGCCTCCCGGCTACGTGGGCTATGAGGAGGGCGGCCAACTCACCGAGGCGGTACGGCGCAAGCCCTACTCCGTGATCCTGTTCGACGAGATCGAGAANNCATCCGGACGTGTTCAACGCCCTGCTGCAGATCCTGGATGACGGCCGTCTGACGGACGGCCAGGGCCGGGTGGTGAACTTCAAGAACAGCATCGTGATCATGACATCCAACATCGGCAGCCAGGAGATCCTGGGCTTCCAGGAGCGGGACAGCAGCTACGACCGGATGAAGGAGACCGTGCTGGGCATGCTCCGGCAGCACTTCCGGCCGGAATTCCTGAACCGGGTGGACGAGATCATCGTCTTCCACGCCCTGGAGCAGGAGCAGATCCGGGAGATCGCCGGGCTGCTGCTGAAGCGCCTGGCGGCCCGGGTCCTGCAGACCCAGGGCAGCACCCTGGAGTGGGGCCAGGAGGCGGCAGGCTACTTGGCCAAGAAGGGCTACGACCCGGCCTATGGCGCCCGCCCGCTGAAACGGCTGATCCAGCAGGAGGTGGAGACCCCGCTCTCCCGCAAGATCATCGCCGGCGAGATCGGACAGGGGAACACCATCACCCTGAAGGGCACCCCCGACGGTCTGTTCTTCGAAGTACACGACAAGTAGAGCTACAACTTTGCAGGTTAAGATTGACAATATGGCACAAGAATTAGTATAATAACAGTGCTACTTGCAGTCCAATTCACAACTGCGACCCAAGTAAGCCGCCTCATCCAGGTGTATGAGACGGCTTTTACGCTATAATAGGCGTTAAATCTCGAGCTTTTGCTTAGAATAATGTAAGGCTCCAACTTGCAAGAACAATACTAAAGAATAATAAGGCGAGGCATTGTTTATGGAAGGAATAATCAACAAGGATAGCGTCCGGCAGGATCACCTCCGCAACCTGGCGATCATCGCCCACGTCGACCACGGCAAGACCACCCTGGTGGACGGGATGCTGAAACAGAGCGGGGTCTTCCACGAGCGGCAGTCAGTGGAGGAGCGCATTCTCGACCGCAACGACCTGGAGCGGGAGCGCGGCATCACCAT
>PKYJ01000168.1 GCA_003132605.1 Peptococcaceae bacterium
TGCCAGTTATCGGCCCCGAAGCCAGTGTCCAGCCAGATCTGGTCGGCCCCTGAATTTGCCAGCAGTCCGTGGTACTTGATCTTTACTTTATCGCCGGCGCGGCTGGGGACAGGATTGATAGAGAAAGCCGGATGCAGATCGAACATGTAGATCCCTCCGTTGTTGGAATGTTTTTGGGTAACATTTTTATTATTCCCCGCGCCTGAAAACTTACTCTCTCGTGGTGGATGATAGCAGCCATCCGAAGACCACCGCACGATCTCCGGCCTCCGTACCGGAGGATGTTCACTTGAAGGATTCCCGGCTCTTTTATTCCGGAGTCCCGGCCATTTGCTGCAGATGTTCCGAAAGGCAACTGCCAAGCACGTAGAGGGATGCGGTGGAAAGGTAGCCGGGCGATACAGCATCGAAAAGCATGTTTACCCTGGCCGGAAATTCCTCGTCCCCCACCCACAAGAACACTGCCAGCAGGATGCGCGGCAAGACCGGAATGACAACGCCGGCGTCTCCCGTCAACCGGATGGCATGTCCCCCCAGTTGCTTAGCTGCCCAGATCAGGTGCTGCGGCCGCTGATCGAAAAACTGCGCCAGCGGCTTAGTCACTTCGACCCTGAAGGGAGCATCGTGCAGCATCCCGCTGGGAAGCTCGGCAAAAGCCATCCAGCGGCCGGCCGGAGGAACACCGCTCGCCTGGCTGAGGTACTGGAGCAAAAGGGCCTCTTTATCCTGATTCAATTCTCCGGCTCGCTCTCCAGCGATCTCCCCATCAGGAAAAGACACCTCATAAACCGCGTTCAGATAGCGAAGCTTGACCGCGTGTCGTTCGGGCACGTATTCAGACCCACTCAAGCTCGCCATCCGCTCGGGATCTCCCCCGGCAAACTCCCGCCTGGCTTCTAAAAGCACATGTTTATACATCAAATATTCCGGCCTCCGTCTTCCTGCATCCGGCCTCTTTTTTCATAGGTCATGCTGAGCAGTTCCGCCAAATGCATTACCCGCACCGGCGACTGCTCCAACCTGAGAACGTGATCGATCTGCATGATACACGACGGACAACCGGTCACCACCAGGCCGGCGCCGGTCTTCCGGATGTTTTCGGCTTTGCGTTTGCCGATCCTGGTTGATAGGTCGTAGTAAGTCAGATTGAACGAGCCGGCTGCTCCACAGCACCAGTCCGCCTCGTTCATCTCTCTGAACTCCAGGCCGGGCACAGCCCTGATCAGTTTGCGGGGGGCGGTATGGACCCCCTGCCCCCGCCTGAGATGGCAGGGATCGTGATAGGTTGCCACCACCGGAACTTCCCGGGTGCCGGGTCGGAAGTCGATAGCGTCGTCCAGCAACTGGCTGAAGTCCAGCACCTTGTCCGCAAAAATCCTGGCCTCGCTGGTCCCGATCAGGTCGGCATAATCATGAAGCATGTTGCCGCAGGAGGCGCAGTCGGTGACAATAGCGTCGACACCGGCCTTCTGAAAAACCTCGATGTTCCTGTGAGCCAGAGCGACCGCCGAGGCCTCGTCACCACTGGCCAGGGCTGGAATCCCGCAGCACCACTGCTCGGGAATGACGACCTCCGCCCCGTTGCGCCCAAGCACATCGAGTACCGCTAGACCGGTCCCGGGATAGACATAGTTGGTGAGACAGCCCGTATAGTAGGCCACCCTGATCCTTGGCCGGCTGCAGGCGACCAGCTTGGACGCCTGCTGGCGGAAGGGGTGTCGGGCCATGCCCGGGAGCAGCCCCTCCTTCTTGGCCAGGTCAGGACTGATCAGTTTGAGTAGGCCGCTTTTCCGTACCAGTCCCTGAACCCCGCTGTGCTGGTAGAGGAACCCCATCCTTGCCGCCAGGGACAGCCTTCCGTTGTTCTGCAGAAGATGCTGAAAAACATTCTTCTTCACAAAGGAGATCCCCCGTTCTTTGGCGATCTCCCGGCGCGCCGCCAGCACCAGCTGATCGACAGGCACCTTGTTTGGGCAATTCTCGACGCAGGCCTTACACAGCAGGCACAGGCTCATGATCTCCTTCATCTTGGGAGACAGCTCGACCTTTCCCTCAAGATAATTCTTGATCAGGAAGATCTTGCCCCGAGCTACATAGGGCTCGGCCTGGGTCTCCCCATAAAGAGGGCATACTGCCTGGCAGCCCCCGCACTTGCTGCATTGATTCAAGAAGTCACTGGCTGTGGCAAGGCTTTCCACTTTATTCACCTCTGAAGATCTTGCCCGGATTGAGGATGTTGTTCGGGTCGAGGGCCTGCTTCAAGGCCAGCATCACCGCATAGCCGGCCTCCCCGGTCTCCAGCTTCAGGTACGGCGCTTTCATGGTGCCGATGCCGTGCTCGCCCGATAGGGCTCCGCCAAGTTCGACCGCGGCCTGGAACAACTCCCCCACCGCCTTTTCCACCCGCTCCATCTCCTCCCGATCCCTCTGGTCGCAGAGAATGTTCGGGTGCAGGTTGCCGTCACCGGCATGACCGAAGATCACCAGGTTCAGACTATACCGCTCGGCGATCTCCCGCAGTTTCCTGACCATGTTCGGAATCTGGCTGCGGGGCACGGAGATATCCTCACTGATCTTGGTGGGTTTGATCTGCACCACGGCAGCCGAAACCGCCCTGCGGGCCGCCCAGATATCGTCTCTCTCCTGCTCACTGGCGGCAACCCTGACCTCTCTGGCGCCCCCTTCGCGGCACAGGTCCATTATCTGCCCGGACTGCGCCTCGATCAACTCAGGAGCGCCATCCACTTCGATGATCAGGACCGCTCCGGCATCTAATGGCAGGCCTAGGTGTCGATAGCTTTCCACACACTGGATCGTCCGGTCATCCATCAATTCCAGAGTGACCGGGATGATTCCCCGCCTGACGATCAGGGTGACGGTCCGGGTCGCGTCGTCGAGCTGGGGAAAAACTGCCATCATTGTTTTGATCGATTGCGGTTTGGGGATCAGGCGCAGGTAGATCCGGGTGATGACGCCCAGCGTTCCCTCAGAGCCGGTGTACAGCCTGATCAGGTCGTAGCCGGTCACGCTCTTGACGGTCTTGCCGCCGGTTTTCACCAGGTCGCCCCGGGGTGTGACCACTTCCAGGCCGATCACGTAGTCCCTGGTGACCCCATACTTGAAGGCCCTGGGACCGCCGGCGCACTCGGCCACATTGCCGCCGATGGTCGAGGTCTTCAGGCTGGCCGGGTCCGGCGGATAGAACAGGCCCCGCCGCTCAACCTCCTGCTGGATGGCGTAGGTGACGACACCGGGTTCCACCACCGCCACCAGGTTCTCCTCGTCAATCTCCAGGATCCTGTTCATGCGGGTCAGGTCCAGCACCACACCATTCTTAACAGGCAATGAACCACCGCTCAATCCGGTCCCGGCGCCCCGGGGAACGATCGGAAACAGGTGGGTGTTCGCCAGCCTGACGATCGCCTGGATCTCCTCCGTGCTGCCCGGCCGGGCCACCATGTCCGGCACGAAAGCGTCGGGAGTGCTGTCGTAGCCGTAGCACATCCGCTCCTCCAATGATACAAAGATGTTGTCCTCACCCACTACCCTGGTAATTTCCTTGATAACGGAGGGTGGGATCATCGTACATATACCTCCCCTAAATCATTCCAACGATCTGACGGGCAGCAGCCAACGACCCAATCTTGTGGTGAGTGGTTGGTGCAATTACTGTATTTCCAACGACCTAACGCCTATTTAGGGCGCCCTGCCACCTGCAAGTTTTCCATCGACAAACTGCATCCTGCACCCATCTCCCTTGATGGCGAGGTGGGGTTGGCCGTGGGCATCTTCAAGCAGGGCCGTAGAGAATTCGATGCGGGACAGATCCAGGGTATTGTCGATCACCAGTACCCGGGCGCTTTCCTGTTCTTCACCGCCCAAGCTTTTAAGGGCAGCGGATAGCACTTCCTCGTCGGTGGCAAAATGCATCGGCGTCATCGCCCGCATCACAAAGGTGGTGCTGAACACGTTGAGATACGTCGTCGTCCAGTCGACCTTGGCCAGCAGGCGGTCGGTGGTGAAGTCGGCCAGTCCGATCCCGAGGGCGTTCCCCTTCGAACGCTCGTCCAGGTCCAGCACGGCGATCCGCTTGATGCGCGGGCGTTCCGGCTCCGGCTCCCCCTGAATGCGCAGGCGTCCGATGATATTGGTATCCATCCCCGTGCCGCTAAAGCACTTTCCCATCGACCTGACCACCAGCAAGTCCAAGTCATTGAAGGGCAGACGCGGCATTAATGAGCGCGCCGTTTTCAGGAGATCCTGCTCTCGTTCATAGAACTGCTCCGGCTCTATCCCGGCAACAAGAGCCGTCTGCTCGTAAGCGTTTTCCACGATGGCGATCCCGTACAGAACCGGGAGGTGTTCCATTATGTATACGGCCAACAGAGGGATAAATGATTCAAGTCCTCTGATGCCATAACTGTGCAGCGCCGCCGCGCCCGGCTGATTGACCAACCCCACTGCCAGCATCTTCATCAGACCGCTCTCTATCGGGGCGTGAAAGGAGGTGTGCGGCTTGACCCGGTTGATGACGATCAGCCCATCCATCTCCAGGACGACGCGATTGACATAAACCGGAACCCCGGGCCCCACCTCGCCGATCCTGACTGCCTCTCCACTAGCCACCAGTGGAACCCCAAGCGCTTCTTCGGTGATTCCCAGGCAGGCCAGGAGTTCTTTCTGCCCTTCCGGAGTGCCCCCGCCATGAGAGCCCATTGTCGGTATGAT
>PKYJ01000089.1 GCA_003132605.1 Peptococcaceae bacterium
CCCTGAACCCCATGTCCCCCAATAATTTGGCGGGAGCGTGTGGGAATCGAACCCACCAGAGACACTCGTCATGCCTCCCACTGGATTTGAAGTCCAGGCACACCACCAGGCACAATCCGCCCCCGTCTTGCTTTATTCTACCATAAACACTGGTATGAATCGATCAACCGCTGTCTGTAATGTTTAGTGGCTGTTTAGACGGACTGCCGGGCGTGTTTGTGCTGGGCAATCAGGGCCGCTCCCAGGGCACCGACGATCTGGGGTTCCGGAGGCAGGATGATCTTTGCGCCCAGCTTCTCCGACAGTGCCCTGACCACGCCCGGGTTTTTGGCCACACCACCGGTCATCATCACCTCGGGCGCCAGACCGAGCCGGCTGGCCAGTCCGGCGGTGCGTTCGGCAATGGAACGGTGCAGGCCGCGGACGATCTCCGGGCGGGGCACCCCCTGGGCGATCAGGGAGACCACCTCCGACTCCGCGAACACCGTGCACATGCTGCTGATCTGGGCTGCTCTGGCGGCCTGCTGGTCTTCCCGGCCCAATTCCGCCAACTCCAGTTCCAGCCGCTGCGCCATCACCTCCAGGAAACGCCCGGTGCCGGCAGCGCACTTGTCGTTCATCAAAAAGTCCACCACGTTCCCCTGTCCGTCGATGCGGATCGCCTTGCTGTCCTGCCCACCGATGTCGATTACCGTCCGCACCTTGGGGGAGAGCCATGCCGCTCCCCGGCCGTGGCAGGAGATCTCGGTGACCTGGCTATCGGCGAAGGAGACGCTCCTCCGCCCGTAGCCGGTAGCGATCACGGCATCCACATCCGAGGCCTGCAGGCCCGCCGCAGATAGGACCAGCTCGAAGGCCCGCTCCGCTGCTGTCCGGGCCATGGCCCCTGTGTTGATGATGATATAGCCCAGCGTCTCTCCGTCCCGCATCAGAACCGCATCCGTCGACAGGGAGCCGACGTCAATCCCCGCAGTAATCATAAGGCGCACCCTGGCTTCCTCTCCTGCAATATCTCCAGGAATGCCTGCATGCGGGTCAGCATTCCACCGCAGGCCTCGTTCCTTCCATCTAGGCAGTCTCCCTCCAGGACCAGCACCGGCCAGCCCTCGTCCTGCAGGGCATCCTTGATCATCAGGGCGCCGCCGCTAGCTGTCCGGCAACCATGGTGCGAGAAGTGCACGATCCCGTCCACCCGGTACTTCCGGGCCAGTTCCGCCATCACCCGGATACGTTCGGTGACCGGTTTGAAGATAAAATGGGACATGACCTTGCGGGCCAGGCTCAGGAAGGGTTGTTCCGGGTCCAGGGGCGGCCAGTAAACGTGGCTGAACTCCTCCATTGCCAGCACACCCCCCTCCTGCTCCACGAACTTCATCAACTCGTCGTTATAGTATGGTTTCAGGTGCATCCAGAGCAGGCGGTATTTCTCCGGCTGCGCGCCTGTTGGCCCGCTCCTGCCAAGCCCCGCCACCCGCCGCTCGATCTCCTTGGCCAGGCCGGCGCTGATCTCCGCCGCCTCCCGGCTGCCCTGGCCGATAAAAAAGAGATAGATGAAGCCGAGCATGTCGTTCCCGGATACCGGCGACGGTACCCGGCAGCGCAGTTCGTTCACCCGCTGCATCTGCGCCCGGAATCGCTCGCTACAGCGCACCGCCTCCGCCAACTTGTCCCGGTCGGGGCGCTGGCCGGTGACATCCGCCAGGCTGAGCCATACCTGCTCCAACTGCCCGGCCACATAGCGCACCGCCTCCGGGCTGGAGTTGTAAGGGATGTCCAGGGCCAGCAGCGGGGCCCCGTAGAGGGCAGCCAGGTTCTGGAACAAAAGCGGTGCTCCGTCGCACAGATGAGTGCTGGCCAGCAGCGCCGCCGGGCGGGGCAGGTTGCCAGCCGAGGCGGCCCCGGCGATGCAGCGGTGAAAGGAGCAGATGTCCCGGCTGTAACCCGCCTGCTCCCCCATGCTCATGGTCTCTTCGCCAAAGCCCAGCACCGCTATATAAGCGGCTGCCACCTCCGGCGAGAAGGGGCACAAGCCGAGGCCCCAGGCCAGTTCCACCGGAAAGAAGGCGCTCGACCAGACCACAGGGGCCTTGCCGATGTATGCCCGGCCGGTCTCGTTAAAAGCAAACAGCCCCATCTGGTACATGGCATCCAGCGGCCAATTGCCTCTAGTCAGCCTGAGAACCCCGCCCAGCAAGGTGTAGGTGAGTGGGGACGACAGCACCCTGTTCCACCGCTGCCGGCCCCACAGCATATGGCGCATAAAGCCTTCAACGTCCACCATTTCACCTGGTTTCCTTCGGCCAATAATTTTCCGTCGGGGGGGCCGAGCACTTCCAGAAAGGCCTGAATGCGGGTACGGGCCTGCTCCAGCCCGGCATCCCGGTACTCGGTCTCCAGGTAGAGCACCGGGATGCCCGCCTCCATGAAACGGTTGCGCAACAGGGCGTAGTCGTAGATGGAGGCGTCGCAGAACTTCAGGGTATGATAGACCACTCCCTGTGCCCGACACTCCAGGATCAGCGCCTGCAGATAAGCGAACCGCTCCGGTCCGGCCAGCATCCGGGGGCAGGCCGGGCGATGCAGATAGCCGCGGGCGAGGGTCATGAAAAGGTCTCTCCCGCTGCCGTCCAGCGCCTGTTCAGTATCTGGCAGACAGTAGCGGTAACTCTGGCAGAGGTCATCTCCGACCACATTACCGCCGAGTTCCTCGATCAGGTCGAAATAGGCAGGCGGCAGTGAGTTGCCGGTCACCAATAGGCGCGGTCCCAGGGGTGATCCCTGACGCCGCAAATGCTCCAGGAATACGGCAGCGGCAGGGCCGCCGTCCTGCATCCCGTCCTGAGCGCTATCCCAGTTGTCGCCCGAACCGGCATCCTGCAGGGAGACGACCAGGCTGCTCAGCACCGGAGCCAACTCCTCTTTCCGGGTGCGGCCGGCAGCGCGCACCAGCTCCAGGAGGCCTGCCGCCCGGAACTGTTCCGGGCGTTCCCGGCGCATCCGGTAGAGTTCCCGCAGCAGCAGCCGTACCTGCTGCTGCTTATCAATGGCAGTCAGGAAAGCCTCATCATTCCAGGCCACCCCGTAGAATTCTCCCAGGCGCCCGGCCAGGTCCCTGAGTGTTGCGGCGAAGGCCCGGCAGGCAGCCTCGTCCTCCCGTCCAAAGGTACGAGGCAGGTCCAGCAGATGCACGAAAAATTGACCGTTGCCGCCCCGGGCATGCTGAAAGGCGTTGGCCAGGTGTACCAGGGCGTGGCAGGATGCTGTCAGCACAACCCCTGACAATGATGCCCCCGTCCCTGCGCTATCCAGCCCCTCGCTCAGGCAGGCCCTGGCCAGGGGACAGAGGTTGACCGGCAGGTACTGCGCGGCGCTTGCCTGGTTCTCCCCTCCGTAGAGACGGCAGGATCTGATCCCCAGGGCTGCAAAAATCTCTTCGGGTGTATAAGAGCATACCCAGCCCAGCACGGTCTCCATCCCACCTTTAACATCATTCAGCGAGAAGTCCCCTCCCTCCAAAGGAAGGGGATGAATCGCCATCAGTCTCTAAAAAATACAAGCGGCGCGCCTTTGCGAACAACTGGCGCGCCCCGGAGGACATAACAGCAGTTTGTGGTTGGCCCGCCACTAAGCAATCTGGGAGCTTCGCCGCTTGGCGCCAGTTAATACAGTGATGTAGCCGCTCTTATCCCACCGCTTCAGAGAAGCGGGGGTATTAGAGCGGGTAGCCATCTGTGATAAATGACAAGCGAATGAATGCCATGAACAATTAGCCGACGGGGTGGTTAGTGGTTATCCCGTCCCCGCCAGGCCACCGACTTCACGGTCAGTCCCTGTTTGACCAGGTCTTCGACAATGGGGCCGGCCTCTTCATTCCGCAACTGGATCACCAGTGTGCCTTTTCCGAACACCGCCAGATGGGACACATCGCCGCCGTGCTTGAAAATGATGCTGACGACCTTGGCCAATTCACCCGGCTTGTCCTCGACCTCCAGGTTGAGGCGCGTGCCCGGCTCGTTCAGGCCCATGATCTCGATGAAGGCGTCAAAGATGTTGCTCTCGGTGATGATCCCCACCAGCCTGCCGTCTTCAAGCACGGGAAGGGCGCCGATGCCATGCTGGCGCATGAGCAGGGCGGCTTCTTCCACATAAGCGTCCGGCACGATGGTGATCAGCTTCTGCTTTTTGATCACCTTCTCGATAGTCATCTTGGAGAGCAGGTAGTTGATCTCGAAGATGCTCAGCGAAGTCGCCGGCGAGGGGGACACCTCCCTCAGGTCGCGTTCGGTCAGGATTCCCACCAGCTTGCCCTTGTCCACTACGGGCAGGCGGCGGATCTTATTCTCCCGCAACAGGGCGAAGGCGTCAGCGATGGTGTTTTGCAGCGTGATGGTGACCGGGTCCGGCGTCATATGGTCGCGTACCAGCACTTGACCCACTCCTCTCATAACGGATGTCGGATGCATGAAGCCTGATGTCGGACTTGCATGTCAGACTTGCATGCTTTTTAGAACAGAGGCCGGAATATAACCGGTGCCAGAAGTTTTTTGCCTTTTCCGCCATCCGGCTTCTGACCTCTGAAATTACCGTTAGGCAATTTCCCCCAGGTAGGCAGCGCGCACCTGGTCGTCCGCCCGCAGTTTCGCCGACGGTCCGGACAGGACGATCCTTCCGGTTTCCAGCACGTAGCCCCGGTGAGCGACTTGCAGGGCCATGAAGGCGTTCTGCTCCACCAGTAGGATGGTAGTCCCCAGCTTGTTGATCCTGGAGATGATGTCGAAGATCTCTTCCACCAGGATCGGGGACAGGCCCATGGACGGCTCATCCAACAGCAGTAACTCCGGCTTGGCCATCAGGCCGCGCCCGATGGCCAGCATCTGTTGCTCACCGCCGGAGAGGGTGCCGCCCAATTGCTTGGCCCGTTCCTTGAGCCTCGGAAAGCGGGTGAAGACATCCTCCAGGGACTCCTGAATGCCCGCCTTGTCGCTGCGGATAAAGGCACCCATCATTAAATTTTCCAGCACCGTCAGGTTGCCGATAATCTTGCGCCCCTCGGGAACGTGGGAGATGCCCAGCCTGACGATCCGGTGCGCCTCCAGGTTGGTGATCGGCTTGCCGTCGAAGACGATCTCGCCACCATGGATCCTGTTCAGGGCCGAGATGCTGCGCAGGGTGGTGGTCTTGCCGGCGCCGTTGCTCCCGATCAGGGTGACGATCTCCCCCTTGTTCACTTCGAAGGAGATGCCGTGCAGGGCGCGGATGTTGCCGTAGAAAACGTCTAGATTCTTGACTTCCAGCATCATGTGACGGCCCCCCTTCCCAGGTAAGCCTCAAGCACTTTCGGATTGTCGCGGACTTCCTGTGGCAGGCCGCAGGCGATGATCTCGCCGAAGTCCATCACTACCAGCCGCTCGCAGAGGTTCATCACCAGGCCCATCTGGTGCTCGATCAGCAGCACGGTGAGATTGAACTTCTCCTTGACGAACCGCACCAGCTCCACCATCTGCTGCACCTCCGACGGGTTCATGCCTGCCGCCGGTTCGTCCAGCAACAAGAGATCCGGCTGCACCGCCTGTGCCCTGGCGATCTCCAGCCGGCGCTGGGCGCCGTAGGGAAGGCTGCTGGCCTTGATGTTTGCCTTGTCCTCCAATCCGAAGGTGGCCAGCAGGTCGAGGGCACGATCGGTCAGTTCCGCCTCCTTGGCCCTGAACCGGGGCGTGCGCAGGATGGAGTCCACCAGACTGTAGCCCGCCCGCGGGTGTAAGCCGATGCGGACGTTGTCCAGCACCGAGATCTGCGGGAACAACCGGATATTCTGGAAAGTGCGGGCTATGCCATGCTGCGCTATCTGAAATGGCTGCAGGCCATTCAGCGGCTTGCCCTTGAAGGTGATCGTCCCGTCCGTGGGCGTATAGTAACCGGAGAGCATGTTGAAGACCGTGGTCTTACCGGCTCCGTTAGGCCCGATGATGGCGACGATCTCCCCTCGTTCGATGTCCAGGTCGAACTTGTTGACCGCCCGCAGGCCGCCAAAGTTGATGCCCAGGTTTTTAACTTCCAACAATGGCACGTGGCTTCCTCCTTCCTATCTGTGGCACCAGGAAGGGGGCTTCCATGCCACCGAAGATACCTTGGCTCCGCACGATGATGACCACGATCAGGATCAGGGCGTAGATCACGCCGCGGAAAGCATAGAAGGGCCCCAGCACCAGCCGCAGCAACTCCAGCAGGAACGCCCAGCCGACGGCCGTGATCACTGTCCCGGCGAGGCTGCCCAGTCCGCCCAGCACCACCACGATCAGGTAGTTGATAGATTCCAGGAAGCTGAAGGAGTCGGGATTCAGATACGGATAGTTGTGGCAGTAAAGGGCGCCCGCCAGACCAGCCAGGGCGCACCCGATGGTGAAGGCCATAATCTTGGTCCGGGCCGGACTGACTCCCACCACGTTCGCTGCGGTCTCGTTCTCCCGGATCGCCGTACATGCCCTGCCGTGGGTGGAAAAGACGAAGTTACGGGCCAGGATGACTACTAGTACCGCCGCCACGAAGTACCACTCAAAGGTCTGAAATTGGGGCACTCCGGTCATCCCCTGCGCCCCGCCCATGGCCGGGAACAACTTGTCAGAATTCTGCAGCCCATCGTAAACGATGAAGTTGAAGCCCAGGGTGGCAATGCCCAGGTAGTCGGATTTCAGCCGCAGGATTGGCACACCGATCAGGTAGCCAACCACACCGGCACAGACTATACCGACCACCAATGAGCCCAGAGAACCCCACGCTCCGTAGTGACTGAAAGTTATGGCAAACAGTCCGGCGCTGTAGGCGCCGATGCCCACGAAGGCGGCGTGGCCGAGCGAGAACTGTCCGGTAAAACCGTAGATGATACTCAGGCCCAGGCCGCCGATAACATAGATCAGGGCGTAATTCAAGATGATCTGCCAGTAGGGACCGAGCACTCCCGTCATGATCAGTGCTTTGAGTATGATATACAGCACCACCACCCCTACCAGGGCCAGGATAACCTGCTTATTCTTGTCCATCGACGCCACCTCCTATATCTTCTCGGGCTCGTTGCGCCCGAGGATCCCCGAAGGCCTGATCAGCAGCACGATGATCAGGATGGCGAAGGCGACGGCGTCACGGGCCTGCGAAGAGACGTAGGCGGCCGTCATGATCTCCACCTGCCCCATGATCAGCGCTCCCAGCACCGCCCCCGGGATCAGGCCAATGCCTCCCAGCACGGCGGCGATGAAGGCTTTCAGGCCGGTCATGACCCCCAGGAATGTCCAGATCTCCGGATAGGCAAAGCCGAACAGCACGCCTCCGATGCCAGCCAGGCCCGAGCCGACGGCAAAGGTGAAGGAGATCGTCTTATCGACGTCGACTCCCATCAGGCGGGCGGCGTCATGGTCGAAGGAGACGGTGCGCATGGCCGCTCCCAATTTCGTCCGGAAGATCAGCAGTTGCAGCAACGTCAGGAAGACGACCACCGTGACCAGGATGATCACCTGGACGTTGGTGATCCGGACCCCGTCGATGATCCAGGTGATCACTTTCAGAGGCAGGGTGACCGAGATGTAATTGGGACCGAAAATGAAGTTGAGGCTGCAAAAATATTCCAGGAAAAAGGAGGCGCCGATGGCGCTGATCAGGGCGCTGATCTTGGCGGCGTAGCGCAGTGGCCTGTAGACGAGGCGCTCGTTGAGCACCCCGATCGCGGCGCAGGTGACCATAGCAATGACCAGAGCCACCGGCCAAGGGAGCTTGGTGACAGTGTAGCCAAAAAAGCCCACGAAGGCGCCCACCATGAACACGTCACCATGGGCGAAGTTGATCAGCTTGATGATCCCGTAGACCATGGTGTAACCGAGAGCAATCAGTGCATAAACCAGACCGAGTTGCAAACCATTGACGATTTGTTGGATAAAAATTGCCAATTTCTACTCCTCCGCAATAATACAACAGTTGAAAGACAAAAGGGGCTTTGCCCGCAGGCACCGCCCCTTTTCATCTATTACCTTATGGTTGGATCCTGGCAGCAAACGTCGATTTCTTATCCGCGCCGGAGACCTTGAGGACTACGGCGGCCTTGACCGGATTGCCGTCCGGGCCGAAGGAGATAGTGCCGGTGACCATCTGGAAATTCTTGAGATTCTGGATGGCATCCCGGATCTTGGTCGAGTCGGTGGACTGGGCGTCGGTGATGCCCTTCAGGACGATCTGCGTCGCATCATAGCCCAGGGTCGCCAGGGCATCCGGCACCGAGCCGTACGCCGCCTTGTAATCGCCGACAAACTTCTGGACCTGCGGGCTCGGATCATCTGCGGAGTAGTGGTTGGTGAAGTAGCTGCCATCCATGGCCGTCCAGTTGAGCTGCGAGGAGTCCCAACCGTCGCCGCCCATGAATATGGCCTTGACGCCCAGGTTCCGGGCCTGGCTGCCAATCAGGCTGACCTTCTGGTAGTAGTCTGGCAGGTAGAGGATGTCCGGCTTTTCAGCGGCGACCTTGGTCAGGTCAGCCGAGAAGTCGGTGTCGTTCTTGGTGTAGGCCATGGTGTCCAATACCTTGCCGCCAAGCTTGGTGAAGGCCTGGTCAAAGGCGTCCTTGAGCCCGACGCTGTAGTCATTGCCCTGGTCATACATGGTGGCTGCGGTCTTGGCCTTGAGGTTGTTCACGGCAAAAGTGGCGCCCGCCGTGCCCTGGAACGGGTCGATGAAGCAGGCCCGGAAGGCGTAGGTCTTCCTGACCCCGTTGTCCACCGTGACCTTGGTGTTGGTGGCGGTCGGAGTCACGAAAGGAACCTTGTACTGCTCGCAGACCACCGAGATGGGGATGGTGGTCAGGGAGGTGGCGGAGCCAACGATGGCTGACACCTTGTCCTGGGTGCACAGCTTGGTCGCCACCGCGGTTGCCTGGGTGGCGGTGTTCTGGTCATCAGCAACAACGGTCTGAATCGTGTAGCCCGCCACCTGACCGTTAATCTGCTTCAGAGCGAGATTGTAGGCGTTCTGGATAGACGAGCCAAAAGTCGCCACATCTCCGGTGAGTGGCACGATGAGGCCAATCTTGATTACCTTGGACTGCGTCTTGGGTGCACAGCCGGAGAGCGCCACTGAAAACACAAATAGCACTACCAACAAAAGCGCAACCCACTTCATACGTTTCATTAATTATCAAACCCCCTCTGTTTTCTTCTTGCTATTCTACTTGCTCTCCAAACCTGTTCCTTAATCGCTGCAGGCGACTCTGGCCTAAATCATTTTGCCAGGCGCGTTCTCGCGCACCATCCTTGCCGGGTGCGCCATTGCGCCTAGCTTCGTCTGACACTTCTAACACGCTATTCTCTTGCCTCGTCTCGGCTAAAAGCCTGATTCCTGCCCGGAACGCGGAGCCGGGCACTACCCCCTCCCCTCGGCATCCTGTTGTCTCCGATAATCTTGTAAAAGTTATATTCGTCGACTAATGAAAAATCCCTTTCATAATTATCCACTCTCGATATTTTTTCTCGACATTTTTTAATTTATTTTTGCTGATAAAGTGCCCGCTTATCCCCCAGGCGCTGGGTCTTCCTGGACTGATCGAAGAATTCCAGCAGCGGCAGGCAGTAGCGCCGCGATGTGCCCAACATGTCCCGGGTCTCGGCGACGGTGACCGTGTCATTCCTGATCAGAAATTCCTGCAATAATTGCCAGGCCTGATCCACCGCCTCTTTCAAAAAGTAGAACTCCTCACCCACTTTGACCAGGCTCTCCTGCTGCAGGTAATACTGAAACAGTTCCGGGTTTCCGAACAGTGATCGCAGTTCCTCTATGGCAGGCGGAGCGAAGGGCTGGGCCTGCAGTGCGGTAATCACCCCTGCACAGGTCTCCTGCTGCTCTGGCGTCAGGTGTACGCTGAAGTCGGGCCTGGCCAGGGTTTGACCGGTGAGCACCACCTTCCGGTCTGCAGCCCACTTGTCCAGCAGCGCCTGGTAAAGCCGGGGGGGGATGGCGCTGAAGATCCGGGATCGCAACTCCTCCTTGGGGTGGCCGCTGCGCAGCGGGAACTGTTGATGGTACTGCTGGAGCGTCGCCTCCACAGCCTGCTCCCAGGCGGCCATCAAGGCAGCGGTGACAGCGTGGGTCTCGCTCCCCAGGTGGTACAGGAAAATGTCCCCGGCATCCCGCATCTCCTCTAAAAACTGCTGCGCCTCGTCGATGTTGAGACCGGCCTTGACGGACAGGTCCCCGGGGGTGACGGGCCCGCGTACCGTTTGCAGTTCCTCCCTCAAGCGGGCGAAAGGGCTGCCCAACAGCTTGCGCTCCAGCCGCTCCAGCACCTCGGCCCGGAAGCGCCGGTGCCGGAGGCCTCCCACCTCTACAATCTCACCGCCGCCTACGGTAGTAACCGGGGAGTATTGCCGGATCACGAACCGGTCGTGGACGGCGGCCACTACCGGTTCCTCCAGCTCGATCTGCACGAAGGCGTCGGCCCCTGGCGTCAGTTCGTCATGGTCCAACAGCCGCAGGCGACCCAGGGTCTCCTTGGCGCCCAGGTGGAACCGCACCCGCTGCCAGTTCTTCAGGGGCCGGGGGGCGCCCTTCAGGGCGTGAAGCCAGGTGGTCAGGCGATGAACCGGCGCGAAAGCCCCGGGGGTTACCAGAACCTCACCCCGCTCCACCTCGCTCACCTCAACCCCGGCCAGGTTTACCGCCACCCGCTGGCCGGCATGGGCCTCCTCGGTCTTTTTGCCGTGCACCTGCAGTGAGCGCACCCGTCCCTGCACCTCCGCAGGCATGATCGCCAGCACATCCCCGCCGTGGATGCTGCCGCTGAACAGTGTCCCAGTCAGTACCGTGCCGAAACCGGTGATGGTGAAGACCCGGTCGATGGGCAGGCGGGCGGGGCCGGTCCGGGGCTTGGGCTGCACCGCGGCAGCCATCTGCATCAGGGCCATCCGCAACTGATCGAGGCCCTCCCCGGTGATCGAGGAGACAGGGACGATCGGGGCGCCGGCAAAGCGGGTGCCGGCCAGCAGGTCCCGAACCTCTTCCTGCACCAACTGCAGCCAGTCCTGGTCCACCAGGTCGGTCTTGGTGAGGGCCACGATCCCCTTCTGCACATGCAGCAGGTCCAGGATGTCCAGGTGCTCCCTGGTCTGGGGCATCACGCCCTCGTCCGCCGCCACCACGAACAGGACCAGGTCCACACCGCCGGCGCCGGCAAGCATGTTCTTGACGAACCGCTCATGACCGGGGACGTCCACGATCCCGGCCACCACCCCGTTGTCCAGGTACAGGGGGGCAAACCCCAGCTCGATGGAGATCCCCCGCTCCTGCTCCTCCTTCAGACGGTCCGTGTCCACGCCGGTCAAAGCCTTGACCAGTTGGGTTTTGCCATGGTCCACGTGCCCGGCGGTACCGACGATGATGAAGGAGTCCATCTTAATCACCTCTCCCCGCCGTCAGACAGGGCAGCGGCCACCGCCTCCACCAGCAGTTCGGCCTCGCCAACCTGGAGGGTGCGGGGGTCGAGCAACACGCAGTCCTCCTGGATATGCGCCAGCACCGGGGGGTCGCCGCGGCGCAGACGTTCCGCCAGGTCGGTCGCGCTGAGGCGTGCCGGGCGCAACTCCACCAGGGTGGTCGGCAGTTCCTCCAGGGGCAGGGCGCCTCCCCCCACCCTCGAACTCCCCTTGCGCACGTCGATGGCGCACTCGCCCAGGCGCCCGGCCAATAACTTTTGCAGGTCCACAGCCTGCTGTTGCAGCCTGGTTGGCGTGACGGTGAGCATCTGCAGCACCGGCAGGGCTTGCTCCGCCTCTTCCTGCACATAGGCCTGCAGGGTGGCCTCCAGGGCAGCCAGGGTGAACTTGTCGACCCGCAGCGCCCGCAGCAACTGGTTCTCCTTCAGGGTGCGCAGCAGTTCGGCGCGCCCCAGGATCAGTCCTGCCTGCGGCCCGCCCAAGAGCTTGTCCCCGCTGAAGGTGACGATATCCACCCCCGCCGCCAGGCTGGCCTGGACCATTGGTTCAGGCCCCATCCCGTACCGGCTCAGATCCACCAGCGCCCCGCTGCCCAGGTCTTCAACCACAATTACCTGGTGCCTGGCAGCCAGGCCCACCAATTCATCGTCGGCGACCTGGCATGTAAAGCCCATGATCCGGTAATTGCTGGGATGCACCTTCAGGAGCATGGCGGTCTCAGGGCCGATCGCCCGCTCATAGTCCCAGGGGTGGGTCTTGTTGGTGGTGCCCACCTCTTTCAGGATCGCCCCGCTTCGGGCCAGCACCTCCGGAATCCGGAACGAACCCCCGATCTCCACCAGTTCGCCCCGGGAGACCACCACCTCCCGGCCGCGAGCCAGGGAATCGAGCACCAGCAGCACCGCCGCGGCGTTGTTGTTCACCACCAGGGCGGCCTCGGCCCCGGTCAAGGTGGTCAACAGCCGCTCCACGTGGTCGTAGCGGGAGCCCCGCTTGCCATCTTCCAAATTGAACTCCAGGTTGCAGTAGCCCCGGGCCACCCGCTCGATGGCAGCACAGGCCTCGACACTCAAGGGAGCACGGCCCAGGTTGGTGTGCAGCACCACTCCGGTAGCGTTGATCACCGGTCGCAGGTTCGGGCGCAGCCTGGCCTCCACCCACTGCCGGACCTCCCGCACCAGCCCATCGAGATCCGGAGGGACCTCTCCCCGCTCCAGGATCGCCCGGCGCCAGGCGGCCAGCACCTGGCGCACCGCCGCGGTCAGCAACCCCGCGGGATAGGGCCGCTCCCTCCCGGCAGCGGCCTTTTTAACCAGTTCGTGGACGGCCGGCAACTGGCGCGCCGGCCTGGCCTTGGACATAGCCACCTCTCCTTCCGATGCAACCCCCACCGCACCATTCCGGCGCCACCCTGGCGCCCCTAGACAGCGCTGGCAAGCCACACCTAGTGTTCCGATGTTCTCGCTTACAATATAGATTCTCAAAATAGGTTCTCAAAATTGCCTTT
>PKYJ01000078.1 GCA_003132605.1 Peptococcaceae bacterium
GAGAGTGAGGCAGCCGGGAGGGGTGGGATCTGGATTCATGAGAACAAGACCGCTGGTGCTGTATGTGATCCTTGTGGCGTTCGGTGTTGCCGCGGGGTTTTTCGTGGCCTCACGGGTAATGGCCGGGGGTAACGGACCCGGTTCCGTCGCCGACCCCCTGGTGTCCCGGAGCTACGTGGACGAGCAGGTGGCCACCTACGTCACGGGCCTGCAGCAGCGGGTCTCGGACATGACCGCCCGGGAGGCTCAGTTGGAGCAGGCCCTGGCAGAAGTCCAGAAGCAGCAAGGGATTGCTCCGATCCAACCGGCACAGACCACCAGCCCGGCCCAACCGGTCCAGGCAACCGTCTCCAAGCAGCTTTATATCAAGACCGACAACAGCTACGTCAACCTGAGGCAGGGCCCGGGCACGAGCTACCCGCTGGTAGGCACGGCCACCAGGGGCAAGCCGGACAGCGAGCCGATGACAGTGCTGGCCGAAAGCGGCGGTTGGTACCAGGTGCGCCTGCCGGACGCTCTCACCGGATGGGTGGCGGGCTGGCTGGTGGAGGAGCGCTCCTGATTTACCCCTCTTTGATCACATCCTTGGCCAGTTGGTAGGCGAACTCCGCGTCCTCCAGGGCCTGTTCGGCTTCCTGGCGGGTGTATCCTTCGGATGGGATGAAGTTCTGGTCGCCGTAGAAAGAGACGTTGCGCTACCGTCCCAACTGTCCGGAGATAGCTGCCAGGCGGTCTGTTGCCTGGGCCGCGGGTTGGGGCAGCCGGTCCCGCATCTCCTTGAAAAACCGTCCGATGTCGTGCTCCTTTGGGGGATCGATTCCGGCCTGGAACAGGATGCCCTTCAGAGCCAGCTCTACCAGTTCCTGGGCCTCCCGCACCACATCCGAATAGGCCTCCTCCTGCAGCAGCAGGGACAGGGCCTTCAACCTCTTTTCGGCCTTGGCGATGTCGCTGTGGGCCAGAGCCAGTTGCGACGACTGCCTCATCTAATCACGACCACCTTTCTGAACAAAGGTCGGAAGCAACCCAGCACTCAACATGGGTGCAATCAAGGTGATCACACGATCAGGGTGAACACATTTAATCGCCTACGGTTAAGGTAATGTTCAGTTTGAGTGCTGGGCGACTTCCGGCATCCGACTTCCAATTTGGCCACTCACCATAGTGTGCGCCAAAAACGGCTCTCCATGCCCTGACGCCCGGTACAAATAATTCTTTAGCCACTCGACATCTGTGGTCAGGTATAATCCGGACTGTTCCGGTGATATAATGTGCCAGGCAGAAGATTTGGCCGCAACACCTGTTGTCGGGTTTCAAAGGGGTACGCCGTGCGCAACCTGCTCAACCGACTGCCGGAATATAAACAAGCCCTGGCTGCTTTGCAGCGAGGGCAATTTCCGTTGTTCATCACCGGGGCGGGGGGGTCCTGCCGGGCGCTGCTGTGCGCCGCCCTCTATGAACAGGGGTGCTGTGACGGTGCGCTGCTGGTGGTTGCCCCCGGCCTCGACCATGTATCGGCCTGGTTGCGCGATCTGGAAAGCCTTCTCCCTGACCGGGAGGTCCTGCTCTTCGATCCGGCGGAGGCCCTTCCCTTCGAGGTGGTAGCGGCCAGCCGGGAGCCCACCGCCGGGCGCCTGCGGGTCCTGGCAGCGTTGCGGGACGCCTCAGGGCCGCCGCCGGTGGTGGTCGCCCCGGCAGAGGCCCTGCTGCCAAAGCTGATCCCGCCGTCAAGCTGGGAGCAGGCGGCACTGCTCCTGGCGCCCGGCAGCGAGTGCGACCTGACCGCTATCCCCGGCCAGTTGGTGTACTCCGGCTATGAGCGGGTCGACCTGGTGGCGGCGCCAGGACAGTTCGCCCTGCGGGGCAGCATCCTGGACATCTTTCCCTTCCAGGGCGTCCCGGTGCGCCTGGAGTTCTGGGGCGACGAGATCACTTCGTTAAAAGAGCTGGACCCTGGCAGCCAGCGCTCCCTGGCTGCCAGGCAGCAGATCACGGTCTGGCCGGCCCGGGAATTCATCTATGCGCCGGGCCAGGCCGGGCAGGCGGCAGAGCGGATCAGGGCCGCCTACCGGGCCAGGCGGGAGCAACTGAAGGGAAACCGCAGCGCAAACGTGCGCCTGCAGCAGCGCCAGAACCGCTTTTTAGGGATGGCGGAGGAGGGCCTGGGCGGTTCCCTCAACCTGGTGCAGCCCTATTTCTACCCCGAACAGGTGTCTCTGCTCGCCTATCTTCCCGAGAGGTCGCTGGTGGTCGTCGATGAGCCCGGGCGTTTTCAGGAACAGTGCCGCGCCCACATCGCCTTGCTGGAGTCCGATTACCGCCGCCTGTTCCAGGAAGGCCAGTCCTTCACTCCCTGGCAGGAGTACTACCTGACCGAGGACGAACTGCACCGGGACCTGGAGTCACGGCCACTGATCGGCTTGGGGCGCCTGCCGGGTGCCGCGCCCATGGGGCACCCGGCGCGGACTGGCCGGCTCCAGCCCCGGGTGTCGGTGCACCTGGCGGTCAAGGAGATGCAGCCATTTCTCGCCCGCCCGGACCTGCTGGCGCCGGAGGTGCAGCGGTGGCTGCAACACCGGGCGGCAGTGCTGCTGCTGACTCAGACCGAAGAGCGCCTGGAGCGCCTGGAGCAGAACCTGCGGGAACAGACCCTAGCGCCCCTGGTCGCACGGGATTGGCCTCTGAGCCTGGAGGGCGGGCGCCTGCAGGTGGGGGTGGGGCAACTCAGCCAGGGATTCGAGCTGCCCGGCCTGCTGTCGGTGGTGACCGGGGATGAGCTTTACGGGCGCAAGCGGGTGCGCACCCGCGCCCAGGTCCGGGCGGCGGAGGCGGCGGGTTGCTCTCTGGGCGCGGCGCGGCCGGAATTGGCCCCTGGCGACTACGTGGTGCACGTGCACCACGGCATCGGGCGCTACCTGGGGATCAAGGGGATGACCGTGGACGGGCATACCAGGGACTACCTGGATGTGGCCTACGCCGGTGCTGACCGGCTCTATGTTCCGGTGGACCAGATGACCCTGATCCAGAAGTATACCGGACCAGAGGGAGCGGCGCCCAAGCTCTCCAAGCTCGGTGGCGGCGACTGGGCGCGCCTCAAACAGCGGGTCAAGAAGCGGGTGCGGGAGCTGGCGGTCGACCTGGTGGCTCTCTACGCCGAGCGGATGCAGCAGCCGGGCCACGCCTTCACTCCGGACACCGTCTGGCAGCGGGAGTTCGAGGCAGCTTTCCCCTATGACGAGACCCCGGACCAGGCGCAGGCGATCACCGAGGTCAAGGCTGACATGGAACAGCCCAGGCCGATGGACCGCTTGATCTGCGGTGATGTGGGCTTCGGCAAGACCGAGGTGGCCATCCGGGCAGCCTTCAAGGTGGTCCAGGACGGCAAGCAGCTGGCGGTCCTGGTGCCTACCACCGTCCTCGCCCAGCAGCACGAGCACACCTTCCGGGAGCGCTTCGGCCACTACCCGGTGCGGGTCGAGGTACTGAGCCGCTTCCGCACGCCCCGGCAGCAGAAGGCCACCCTCGACGATCTGGCCAGGGGTCTGATCGACGTGATTATCGGCACCCATCGCCTGCTCTCAGGGGATGTCAAATTCAAGGACCTCGGCCTGCTGGTGATCGATGAGGAGCAGCGCTTCGGGGTCAATCACAAGGAAAGGATCAAGCTGCTCAAGACCAGCGTGGACGTGCTGACTCTGACCGCTACCCCGATTCCCCGCACCCTGCAGCTCTCCCTGTCCGGGACCAGGGACATGAGCGTCATCGAGACGCCGCCGGAGGAGCGGATGCCGGTCCAGACCTACGTCTTGGAGTACCAGCCGGACCTGGTGCGGGATGCCATTTTAAAAGAGATCCAAAGGGGCGGGCAGGTCTTCTACCTGCATAACCGGGTTGAGAGCATCGAACGCTGCCTGCTGTTCCTGGAGGGGTTGGTCCCCGAGGCATCCTTCCGTATTGCCCACGGCCAGATGAATGATGACGACCTGGAGGATGTGATGATAGACTTCCTAGATCGCCAGTTCAACGTCCTGGTCTGCACCACCATCATCGAGAACGGCCTCGACCTCCCCAACGTCAACACCCTGATCGTGGAGCGGGCGGACACCTTCGGCCTGGCCCAGCTCTACCAACTGCGCGGCCGGGTCGGGCGGTCGAACCGGCTGGCCTACGGCTACTTCACCGTTCCGCAGGATATGATCCTCAGTGAGCAGGCGGAAAAGCGTCTGCTCGCCCTGCAGGAGTTCACCGAGTTTGGCTCCGGATTCAAGCTCGCCCTGCGCGACCTGGAGATCCGGGGGGCGGGCGCCATCCTGGGGGCGGAGCAGCACGGGCATATGGCCGCCCTGGGCTTCGAGTTGTACAACCAACTGCTGGGTGAGGCGGTGCAGGAGGTGAAGGGAGAGGTGATCCCCGGCGCAGGCGCCGCGCCGGTAGGGCGCACTCAGGCACCGGCCTGGGACCTGCACTCCGGAGACTCCTACATCCCGGACACCTACGTGAGCGACGGGCGCCAGAAGGTGGAATTGTACCGGCGCCTGGCAGCGACCGAGAGCTTGCAGGAGCTGGATGACCTGACGGCGGAGGTGCGGGACCGCTTCGGGCCGCTGCCGCCGGCGGTGACGCGCCTGTTCAGCCTGTCCAGGCTGAGGCTGCACGCCCGGGAGTCGCACATCCAGGATGTCCAACACGGCGACCACACCCTGGTGGTGCGCTTCGACAGGGATGGAGCGCCCCGGGGCAATGCCCTGGCCCGCTGGGGCAAGGTCTTCGACCGGCGGATCAGCTTCTCGGCAGTGGGTGACCTGGAGGTGCGCATCGAGACCCGCGGCCTGACCCCGGAGCGGCTGATCGGGATGCTGGACCAGGCCATGAACCCGTGATCACGTGACCACAGGCAGGACTTCAACCGGCAAAGGGAGAAGTCTATAGGCAGCAAGGGCCGGGAGGAGTCGGCACTATCGGCGAGGTTGTTCAAATTGCTTTAGAGGGGAGTGGAGCGAACTGAACATGGAGGCAAAAACAGCAACCAAGACGGAGCAATCACAGCAAGGAGCGCTTGTGGCGCGGTCAAGCTGGCCATATTGGCCACAGGTACTGGTAGCTATTGGCATACTGATCGTGGCGGGCCTCTGGTGCTGGTGGTCGGAAAGCGGTGACTGGGTGGTCCGGGTCAACGGGGCGCCGGTCTCCAAGGCTGAGTGGCAGCAGGAGACCAGCCGTGCCGAGTTATCGATGTATGGGTTTGACTCCAAGGCTCCGGGCAACGAGCAGATCACCCAGCAGATCTCCGACGAGGTTCTGCAGAAACTGGTGGACGAGGTGCTGCTGCACCAGGCCGCGTCCCGGGCCGGGATCTCCGCCTCACCGGAGGAAGTGGATACCCAGGTGCTGATGGACATGATGAACACCGGCGGCCAGGACCAGTTGGAGCAGGTCCTGAAGTCTCATGGCTATACGCTGGATCAGTACCGCCAGTTGGTCGCCGAGAATATCACCATCAGCAAGCTTGGCGACTACGTGACCAAGAACGTGACAGTCACCGAGAGCGAGGTCAAAGCGGCTTATGAAGCGAATCGTGCCCAGTTTCAGCAGCAAAGTTTCGCGGTCATTCACGACCAGTTGCAGCAACAGGTGCTGATGTCCAAAAAAAATGACGTGTTCCTCTCCTATCTTGACGGACTCCGGCAGAACGGCTTTATCGAGCGGCGGGTGTAGCCCGTTATAAGTTTCAGGGGGAGATGATGAACACCCCTGAAACTTATAACTCTGTTGATGGCGGGGCGTCATAATCAGGACCAAATATCACTTGAGTGTGGAAAATAATGAATAAATCACCCCTTCTGGTTATATACTATTCGTGAGAACTCGAGGTCAAGGCCTCTGGACTCGGTAAAATCATCTTGGTATAGAAGGGGGGATACTACTTGAAAGCAACAGGTATCGTACGCCGCATTGATGATCTAGGTCGCGTGGTAATTCCTAAAGAGATCCGCCGGACCCTACGGATTCGGGAGGGAGATCCCCTCGAAATCTTTGTGGACCGGGAAGGCGAGGTCATCCTCAAGAAATATTCACCGATCGGTGAACTTGGGGATTTTGCAAAAGAGTATGCAGACTCCTTGCATGAAGCGATTGGTCACATAGCGTGTATTGCAGATCGGGACAATATCATCGCTGTGGCGGGAGCGGCCAAGAAGGAGTTTTTGAATAAACCGGTTGGCGCCGCGGTCGAGAAGGTGATGGAGGAGCGCAAGCCCATCCTCATAAGCAAGGCGGGGGAACATCCTTTCTGCAAAGGGTGCCTCACGGAAGAGGAAGAAGTGGCCTGCAAGTTTTCCAGTGAGGTGATTGCCCCGATCATCGCCGAAGGCGACCCGATCGGCGCCGTGATCATCTGCTCCAAGGAGCCGAACGTGAAAATGGGCGAGTTGGAGTTGAAGCTTGCGGAAACTGCGGCGGGTTTCCTGGCCAAACAGATGGAGCAGTAGCGCCCGGAGGCGCAGGTTACCGATAGGGATGAATCCGAAAAGGTGGCAACATCGGCCGCCTTTTTATTTTGTGCGCCCATTCCCTTCGTCTCTACATCGTTCCTGGTCTAACGGACAACCCCTCATCGTATCATAAACGAGAACGAATCGGGGGGCGACACAGTGAAGCCGCAGCAGCCGCAATCCTTCCTGCGCGGGGCTTTCATATTGGCCGGGGCCGGTCTGGTGGTCAAGCTCCTGGGGGCGTTTTACCGCATCCCCTTTACCCGGCTGGTGGGGAGCGAGGGTGTCGGGCTCTACCAGATGGCCTACCCGATCTACATCACCCTGATCGCCCTCTCCACCTCCGGCGTTCCCATTGCTATCTCCATGCTGGTGGCGGAAAAGGGTGCCCGGGGCGATCGCTTCGGGGCGCGCCAGGTGTTCCTGCTGGCCCTGGCCTTCTTATTCCTGTTCGGCCTGCTGCTGGCCATTGGCTTGTACCACTCGGCTCACTACCTGGCGGAGTCGGTACTGGGAGATGCCCGGGCCTATTACTCGCTGGTGAGCATCGCCCCGGCGGTCCTGGTGATCTCCGTCGCCTCCGCCTTCCGGGGCTACTTCCAGGGATGGCAGTTAATGTGGCCGACCGCCTTGTCCGAGGTGGTGGAACAGTGCATCCGGGTGGGCACGGTCTTATGGGCGGCCTATGTCCTGATGCCCAGGGGAGTCGAGTTCGCAGCGGCCGGGGCGGCTTTCGGGGCATTCACCGGCGGCTGCGGGGGCCTCCTGGTGCTGGTCTGCCTCGCCCTCTGGTTCGAACGCGGCCTGCGCCGGCAGATCGGACCCCGGGGGTGGAGCAGGTTGCTGTCGCTGTTTGACGGCGCCGGGCAGCTTTTGAAGCGCCTGCTCACCTTCGCCCTGCCGGTCTCCGCCTGCTCCCTGGTGATGCCCCTGGTGCAGGCGATCGACGCCATCATCATCCCCCACCGCCTGCAGGTCGCCGGCTTCAGTTTCCACCAGGCCACCGCCATGTTCGGGGAACTGTCCGGTATGGCCGGCACCCTGGTGTACCTGCCGGCGATCCTCTCCGTTTCCCTGGCCGTCAGCCTGGTTCCCAACATCGCCGCCGCTGTCGCCAGAGGACGGACCAGGGAGATCAACGAGCGGATGGCTACCGCCATCCGCATCACCATCCTCTTCTGCCTGCCTGCCGCGGTCGGCCTGATGGTGCTGGCCACCCCGCTGACCACGCTCCTGTTTGCCGACCGGCGGGCCGGGGTGGTCACTGCCTGGCTGGCGCCAACCGCTTTTTTTTCGGGCCTGCAGCAGACAAGCTCCGGCATCCTGCAGGGTCTGGGCAGCACCTGGTCCCCGGTGTTGAACCTGCTGGCCGGCTGTCTGGTCAAGATCCTCTTCAACTACTACCTGACCGTGGTACCTGGTATGGACGTCAAGGGGGCGGCCCTGGGCAGTTGTGCCGGACTGCTCCTGGCGAGCCTGCTGAACTTCTGGTCGCTGCGGGCGATCACCGGCTACCGCGGCCCCTCCTTCTTCTTGCTCCGCCCGTTGCTGGCTGCTACAATAATGGGAGCGGCCAGCAACGGCCTGTACCGCTTCTTTCTGCCCCATGGCAACCTGGTGGCGACTCTGGCGGCGATGTCCGGCGGCATGGTCTGCTATGTTGCCGCCCTGCTGCTCACCGGTGAACTCAGCATCGTCGGCCTCCGACGCTTGTTCCGCCGCTAAACTTAGTAGTTGTAAAGAGAGATGATACTGTATGGACGATCAGGACAAGCATCCTGCCGGGGAGATCTATGTGGTTGGTCTGGGCCCCGGCGATCCCTTGCAGCTGCCGGCCCTCAACCTGAGCCTGATGCGCCACCGCCCGGTTTACCTGCGCACCGGACGCCACCCGGTGGTGCCCTTCCTGGAACGGGAGGGCATCCGGTTGCAGCCCCTGGATGATTTCTATGAACGCTGGGCTTCCTTCGACGAGGTCTACCGGGAGATGGCCTCCTGGCTGATCGGCGCCGCTGGAGGCAGCCTGGAGCCGGTAGTGTTTGCGGTTCCAGGGCATCCGCTGGTGGGTGAGACAGTGGTCAGCCTCTTGTTGGCACAGGCTGGGGCTCAGGGGGTGCGAGTGCGCCTCTGGCCGGCGCCCAGCTTCCTGGATGCGGTTATCGGCAGCCTGGGCCTCGACCCCGCCCAGGGACTGGTCGTGACCGAGAGCTTCCAACTACTGCGCCGGCCCGGCGCCGGACCGAACACTCCCTTTTCAATCCCGATTCAAGCCGGTGTGCTGGTGGCCCAGGTCTATAACCGGGCACTGGCCTCCGAGGTCAAACTGACCCTGATGGAGCAGTTTCCGGACGACCATCCCCTGACCGTGGTCTACTCGGCCGGTGTGCGGGGGCAGGAGCGGCAGCGCCGGATTCCTCTCTATGACCTGGACCGGTTGGATGACCTGGACCACCTCACCTCGGTCTATGCTCCTCCCCTGGTATCAGACGTCAGAAGCCAGAGGCCGGCGCCCCACCCGCCAGGGCGGGTACCCGGGCGGGCACAGAGACCGGAAGCAAGAGGCCGGAACCCTGAGAAAGCAAAAGGAGAAAGCAAAAGTTATGATGAAAACATTCCGGCCTCCGACATCCGGCCTCCGGCTTCTGAATCCAGCCGGTACTCCCTTGACCCTCTGATGACAGTAATGGAAAAGCTGCTGGGGCCTGACGGCTGCCCCTGGGACCGGGAGCAGACCCACCAGAGCCTGCGCCAGTACCTGGTCGAGGAGTCCTATGAGGTCATTGACGCCATTGATGGGCAAAATATGAATAAACTCTGTGAGGAGTTGGGAGACTTATTACTGCAGGTGGTTTTCCATGCCGCCCTTGCAGACATCAGAGGGGATTTTGACATCAACCAGGTGGTGGCGGGTATTACCACCAAGCTGAAACGGCGCCATCCCCACGTCTTCGGCGCCATCCAGGTAGACAGCGCCGCGCAGGTGGTGCGTAACTGGGAGACGATCAAGCAGACGGAAGGAACAGAGTCGGCGGGTGCCGGCCCGGGTACCCGCTTGCGGGTGGGGCGCGGCGGCGAGGGGAAACCCCGGTCGTTGTTGGCAGGGGTGCCCAGGTATCTGCCGTCCCTGCAGAGGGCCCAAAAGGTGCAGGGCAAAGCCGCCCTGGCCGGTTTTGACTGGCCTGATGCCAGCAGCGCTTCCGTCAAACTGGCGGAAGAGTGGGAGGAACTGCAAGCAGCCCGGTCGGCGGGGGACGGGGATTCCGTCCACCAGGAGTTGGGCGATCTGCTCTTTACAGTGGTGAACGTCGCCCGTCTGCTGAAGGTGGATGCGGAGGAGGCGTTGCGGGCTGCAGTGGACAAGTTCATGCGAAGGTTTCAGGGGATTGAGGCCAGGGTTGTCGACAGGGGGCTGAATATGAGCGAACTGTCCCTGGCAGACTTGGATGCAATCTGGGACGAAGTCAAGCTCCATGAAGCGACCAAATAGCCAAAAATGTATTAATTGGTCATTATATGCTAATATTTTGCCAGTGAGGAAAAATATTTTTTACATCACTGCAATTTAGCAGGAGTTACAAGGCTTCTGGCGAATAGGTAGCCTAAATTCAAAAATTGCAAAGGAGGGTATCTGGCTTGAATAAGGCTGAACTGGTTAGCAGCGTGGCGGAAAAAGCTGAAGTTACCAAGAAGGATGCGGAAAAGGTCACCACCGCAGTGTTCGACGTTATTGAAGAGGCATTGGCAAAGGGTGATAAGGTGCAACTCGTGGGCTTCGGCACCTTTGAAGTGCGCGACCGGGCTGCCCGTACTGGACGCAATCCGCAGACTGGCGAAGAGATCGAGATCTCTGCCACCCGCGTACCTGCATTCAGGGCCGGCAAAGCGCTCAGAGACTCAATCGGCTAAAAACTTCATTGTTGGGTGAGCGCAGCGAACATCGTTGCCGGGCGCCCGCTTGCGGGCGCGGGGCCGTCGTCTTTCTCGGGAGTTGGGATATGCCATCAGCCTGTGGAGCCATCCGGTGATGAAGCAGGTTTATAGTTGTTTTACGCTGGAAAAGAAGGTTCTTGCAGTTCAATTCGTTTGCCTGATTAAAAAAGGGCTGAAAGAATGATAAGGGTTCCGGCGAGGAGCCTTTTCTTTTACCTCACTGAAGCCAAGACCCAGTTGAATGGGAGGAGCGACGTTCCCTTGCGTATCGATAAGTTTTTGCAGGTAAGCCGCCTGGTCAAACGCAGGGCCAACGCCAAGGAGGTATGCGATGCCGGGCGGGTAAGCGTCAATGGTCGCCCGGCCAAGCCGGGCAGCGAGGTCAAGGTCGGCGACCTGGTCAACCTGACCTGGGGGCGCAAGACCACCGAGGTGGAGGTGCTGGCGGTGCCGGAGCGGAGCATTCCCGCCGCCCAGGCCAAGACCCTCTACCAGGTGCTGCGGGAGTACGGCTCAACTCTATCCCGTCAACTGCCGGATGAACTGGACGGGCTTGATTGAGGGTGACAGCGGCCGGAAGTCGGAAAAGACAGCTAACGAAAGTCGATCGCCTGGCTTATTTCTTATTTTCTTTTAAGGTTTGCCTGTTGTGGTTAGGCAGGGTTTAGCAAAGACAGCGTCGAAGTACAAATCTTGGACGTGATGCGCCCTTGTACGTGGGGGGAAACGGAGAGACATGGACAAGCGGAAGAGATGGTGGTGGCTGTTTTTCTGTGCAGTCATCCTGTTCCTGGTGTGCCTGGCGCCGGCCCGCACCTGGTTGGCCAAGTCTGCAGAGGCTTTGGACCAACCGGCCGGTGATCCGGGGACGGTGGCTGACCCGGTGCTCTCTGCGAGTTCTCTGCGGCAGCACCTGGACCAGCTTTTCAAGACTCAGAGCCAGCAACTGGACAGCCTTCAGGCGCGCCTCGACCTGGTATCTCAGGATCTGCAGGCGCTTCAGGGGAAGTCCGGGGCACCCTTCCCGGACCTGAGCGGACATTGGGCTGCCAGTGCCGTGATGACCCTGAAGGCGAGGGGGATCATCTCCGGCTATCCTGACGGCAACTTTCACCCGTCAGACCAGGTCACCAGGGCGGATATGGCAGCGATGCTGACCCTGGCCAAGCACCTTGCTCCCAGCTCCGGCACGTCCGTGTTTCCGGACGTGCCCTCCGGTTACTGGGCAGCCGGGGCTATCGGGGCGGCCAAGGCGGCGGGATACCTGCAGGGCTATCCTGACGGCAGTTTCCGTCCAGGGCAGGGGGTCAGCCGGGCCGAGGCAGCGGTGCTGCTGGATAAGGCCTTTTCCTCCCAGAGCAGCGGGGTGACCGCCGCCCCCAGCTTTACAGACGTCAGCAGCAGTTTCTGGGCTGCCGGGGCCATCGCCCGCCTGGCGCTCGCCGGGATCAACGGTTATCCGGACGGGACTTTCCGCCCGAACGAGATCATGACCCGGGCCGAGGCGGCGGTGATGTTGGACATTTTAGTTGTTGGCAATTAGTCGTTGGTCGTTGGATGCATTGGGGTGAGCGGTTTGACCAGGTCTCTGAGAGAGAAATTCGATATCATGGGGGTGGGTGTCCACCCTTTCACATTAGAAGAATCCATAGCGGTGATCGCCGGCTGGATCGAGCAGGCCGGGCATCAGGCAGGATCTATGGAGGGATGCCTGGCGCGCCAGGTAATCACCCTGAACCCGGAGATGCTTATGCAGGCCCGGCATGACCTGGCCGTCTGGGGGTTGTTGAACCGGGGCGACCTGGTGGTGCCGGACGGTCACGGGATCCTCTGGGCCGGCAAGCGCCTCGGTAGCCCCTTCCCGGAACGGGTCACCGGGATTGACCTGATCCAGGCGCTGGCCGTCCGGGCGGTGGATGCCAGGTGGCATCTGTACCTGTTAGGTGGAGCGCCCGGTGTGGCCGAAGCGGCTGCCGTCAACCTGCAGCGGCAGCACCCCGGCCTTCAGGTGGTGGGAACCGGCCACGGATACTTTACCGGAGCGGAGCTGCCGGCGGTACTCGACCGGATCCGGGCAGCACACCTTGACCTGCTGCTGGTGGGCATGGGCTTCCCCAGGCAGGAGTACTTCATACGGGACCACCGCCGGGAACTGGGGTCGCCGGTGGCGGTCGGAGTGGGGGGAAGCTTCGATGTGATCTCCGGCAGGTTGCGCCGGTCACCCGCATGGATACAGCAGCTCCGGTTGGAATGGCTGTACCGGGCCTTCCAGGAGCCGGCCCGCTGGCGGCGGCTGTTGATGCTGCCCCGGTTCATAGGCCTGGTGTTGACGGATGTCGGAAACAGGAAGTCGGAAGTCGGAAAAAGATAAAGAAGCCATCCGACTTCCTTGTTGGTGAGCGAAGCGAATATCATTGCCGGGCGCCAGCTTGCTGGCGCGGGGCTTCTGTTCCGGGGAGGGGGGATCCTATTGAAAGACGGCAGCAGCGTTTTGAAACGCCTTCTAAATCATAGTGCCGTGCTGGTCCTGGCCTTACTGCTGGTAGCCGGAACGTTAGTCCTGTCCAATCGGGATGGAGGAGTGGCCAGCAATGGCCAGGGCGGCCTCCGAATGCAACAGCACTGGGGCGGCCAGGCTAGCGTGAGCGGCAGCGCCAGCCTGGCTGCTGGCGAGGTGATGCTGCTGCGCCTGTCTCCTGCAGCCGGGCCTGGGAAGCCGGAGCCGGCTGATATCTTGGCGTCTCTGGCCCGGCTGGGGGTGGAGCAGGGAGACCTGCTGGGCGGGAACAGCATCCTGGTGCGGGTGCCCCCGGACAAACTGGCTGCTGCGCAGAGGGTGGCGGGCAGTGCCCTGCAGGCGTACGCCCCGTCGGCGCGCCTGGCGCCGTCCCTGGCCGGCAGTGAACAATCCCCGGACCGGGAAAAGTTGATCTCCGTCAACGTCACCGCGTTTCAGCCTGAAGACAAGGCATCCGTCGCTCAGGCGGTCCGCAGCTTTGGCGGCGTTGTCCAGAGCGGCGGGACCGATCCCGGCCGGGTCCTGAGGCTGCAGCTCCCCCAGGCCCACCTCGAAGACCTGTCGCAGCTTCCGGATGTTGTCTACATTGAGCCGGCTACGAGCTACGAGTCGATGAACGACCGGGCGCGCGACCTGGTGGCGGCCACGCCGCTGGGTGTGACTGGCTGGCTGTCTCCTTTGCAACAGGGCCTGACCGGAGACGGTCAGATCATCGGATTGGCCGACACCGGCCTGGATACCGGGTCGACGGTTGACATCCACCCGGACCTGGCCAGTGTGCCCGGCAAGAAGCCCAAGGTGGTCATGCTGCGGTCATGGGCGGGAGCGCCCGTGGCCGCGGATCCGAGCGGCCACGGCACCGTCATGGCGGCCACCATCGCCGGTACCGGCGCCGCCTCCTCGGGCCGGTACCAGGGCGTGGCGCCCGGGGCCAGCATCTACTTTCAGGGCCTGATCGACAGCAAAGGTCAACTGGACCCACCGCCGGATCTCGACGTCCTGTTCGCGCCGGCCTATGCGGCCGGGGTCCGCATTCACGTGGACGGCTGGGGTGGCGCCAACGGCGGCTATCAGGACACGGCATCCCAGACCGACCACTTCATCAGGGAACACCCGGATTTTCTGGTGATATACAGCATCGGCAACAACGGGCCCAAGGCCGGGAGCCTGACACCGGAGGCTTACACCAAAAACGCCCTGGTAGTTGGCGCCAGCCAGAGCCCGCATCCGGCCTTCAACCCCCAACAGGTGGACAGCACCCAGGCCTGTGACTTTTCCGGCCGCGGCCCCACCAGCGACGGGCGATTGAAGCCGGACCTGCTGGCGCCCGGGGCCGTGATCTCGGCCAAGGCCAGCCAGGTGGCGTCCGACTTTGACCTGGGGGGCGGTTACTACACCTACATGGAGGGGACCAGCATGGCGGCGGCGGTGGCAGGCGGCAGCGCCGCCCTGCTGCGGGAATACCTGATGAAATACGAGCAGGTGCTCCAGCCGACCGCGGCCCTGCTCAAGGCAGCCCTGATCTGTGGCGCCCGCACTCCGCCAACGGGCCCCAGCAGCGATGGCAGCAATGGTTTTGGGATCCTCGACCTGGGAGGCACGATCCTGGGCCTGCATGAAAAAACCTTCGAGTTCGTGGATGACCGGGACGGGGTAGCCGACGGGGGGATGGGCACCTATACCTACCAGGTGCCGGGGAGCGGGTCGCCCTTCAAGGCCACCCTGGCCTGGACCGATCCCTCGGTAGCGCCTGGCGCCGTCCACCCGCTGGTGAACAACCTGGACCTGGTGGTAAAGGATCCGGGCGGCAAGTTATGGTTGGGCAACTCCTTCCTGACATCGGGCAAACCGGATAACGTCAACAATGTGGAGGAGGTCTACATCCCCCAGCCGGAGGCGGGAACCTATACCATCTACGTGAAAGGGACGAGCATTGTCCAGAACACGGTGCCCGGCGCAGCCCTCGCGTCCCAGGATTATGCGCTGGTCTATGGTCAGCCCCTGGTCCGGGACGTGGTGCAGTCCGTTTCCAAGACAGTGACCCTGGCCTCGGGAAGCGAGGTCAGCCTCGACAAGGCCAGGGTCAGTTTCGAACAGGACGGCCAGATCGTGAACTGGTCATCCCAGGGTTC
>PKYJ01000152.1 GCA_003132605.1 Peptococcaceae bacterium
GGTGGTCGGGCAGTCCTCTCGCCGGAGGGGCTGAAAACCGTAGTGGGTCATAGTCCATTTTTTGCTTTTATCTGCCAGGTATCAAGCAAGGACTAAATGAGGAGGGATTGGTGTGAAGGGACTCAGTCGGCGCGATTTCCTGAAGTTATGCGCGGGTTCTGCTGCGGCTGTCAGCCTGTCGGAGATGCTGCTGCCGCACCTGCTGGAGGCGGCTCCGGCTTCTGGAAATCCTCCGGTGCTCTGGCTACAGGGCGCAAGCTGTACCGGTTGTTCCATCTCCCTGCTGAACTCGGAACAGCCTGCCATCGCAAAGATTTTGACGGAAGTCATCAGTCTCAAGTATCATCCGAACGTATCAGGCGCGACCGGTGATCTGGCGCTCAAGGTCATTGAAGACACAGAGGCTGCCGGCGGTTACTTCCTGGTGATTGAAGGCGCTGTCCCCACCAAGGACAACGGCATCTACTGCACTATTGGAGAGAGGGACGGCAAACCGATCCCCTTCATGGACTGGGTCAAGGAGCTTGGCTCCAAGGCCAATGCCGTGCTGGCGGTCGGCACCTGCGCTGCCTTTGGTGGTATTCCCGCCGCTACCTACGACGGCAATCCTACCACCCACGGTGGTCCCACCGGATGCATGGGCGTGCTCGACTTCTTCAAGCAGCAGGGTATCAAGACACCGGTGATCAACATCCCCGGCTGCCCGCCGCACCCGGACTGGATGGTCGGCAGCCTCGCCCACGTACTGCTCTACAAGAAGCTGCCGCCGATGGACAAGTACAACCGTCCGACCATGTTCTTCGGCAATATCCTCCACGACAACTGCCAGCGGCGCCAGTATTTCGACAACAGCAAGTTTGCCAAGGTGTTCAGCGAACCATACTGCCTTCTGGAGTTGGGCTGCAAGGGGCCATTTGCCGCTTGCGACTCCTACAAACGGCAGTGGAACGGCGAGAGCTCATGTATCCTGGTCAACGGCCCTTGTTACGCCTGCACCGACATGAACTTTCCGGACGGGTCATCCCCGATCTACCAGCGCTATCCGGACGTGAAGCTGCCTAACATCGACGCCAGCGCCGACGCTGTCGGGGTCACCCTGGGCGCGGCAGTGGTGGTCGGCATGGCGGCCCACCTGGTTGGCAATGCAGTAAATGGCCGCCTCAGCGGCAAAGAAGAGTAGGGGGTGGGGAGAATATGGCAACAGTAATCGTTGATCCCATTACCAGAATCGAGGGCCACCTGAAGATCGAGTGCGAGGTCGATGGCGGTCAAGTAACAAGCGCCAAGAGTACCGGCGCCCTGTTCCGCGGCATTGAGCTGATCCTGCAGGGCCATGACCCGCGGGACGCTCAGGACTACGTCCAGCGGATCTGTGGCGTCTGCCCGATCGACCATGGCACGGCGGCTACCTATGCGCTGGACGAGGCATTGGGATTGCAAGATCAGATTCCCGCCAACGGACGGATCGTGCGCAACCTGATCCAGGGCTCCAACTACATGCAGTCGCACATCCTGCACTTCTACCACCTGGCGGCCCTGGACTACGTGCAGGCCCCGAACCTGCCGCCGCTGGTGCCGCAGTATGCCGGCGACTACCGGCTGCCGCCCGATGTCAACGCGGCGGCGGTACAACACTACCTGCAGGCCCTGGACATGCGCAAGATGGCCCATCAGTTACTGGCGATCTGGGGCGGCCGGATGCCCCACCAGAGGGCAATCGTCCCTGGTGGTGTCACCGTCAACGTCGATACGGAGAAGATCGTCCAGTCCAAGTTCCTCCTGGAACAACTGACCGACTTCATCGACAACGTCTATGTCAAGGATGTCTTTGCAGTTGCCGGGGTCTACAAGGATTGGCTGGGCATCGGCGTCGGCTGCAAGAACATGCTCAGTTACGGCCTCTTCCCGCAGGACAACAGCGGGTGGAACGGGAAGCGCTTCTACCCGAACGGCGTCTACATCAACGGACAGGACGGCGCCCTTGACCCCAAGAAGATCGGCGAGGACGTCAAGCACTCCTGGTACCAGGACGGGATCAGCACCGACCCGACCGAGGCTGTGATCACCCCGGCTCCGGACAAACTGGCCGGCTACTCCTGGCTGAAGTCACCCAGGTACGACGGGAACGTCATGGAGGTCGGGCCGTTGGCCAAGCTGTGGGTTGCTCAGAATCCCACGATCAGGGGCCTGGGCGCCGCCGCTTTCTCGGTCATGGGACGGCATGCCGCCAGGGCGGTGGACTGCTCCAATATCGCCCACACCATGATGGGCTGGTTGATGCAACTCGTACCCGGCGATCCGACCTGTATCCCGAACGAGGTACCGAAGGAAGGGCAGGGCATGGGTCTCACCGATGCCGCCCGCGGCGCCCTCGGCCACTGGACAGTGATCGAGAACTGGAAGATCAAGACGTACAACGCTATCGTGCCGACTACCTGGAACGCCAGCCCGCAGGACGCCAAGGACCAGCCCGGACCCATCGAGCAGGCCCTGGTCGGCACCCCGGTCAAGGACCCCAACAACCCGATCGAACTGGTGCGTGTAGTGCGTTCTTTTGACCCCTGCATCGCCTGCGCTGTGCACTTGATCACCCCGGACCGGAAAGTTCGCAAGTTCCGGGTCTATTAGGAGGGATCTAATTGGCAAATATGGAAGCTCGTCATACCCTCGCAGTGCGCTTCTTCCATTGGTGGGACGCGGTGTCGATCTTAGCCCTGATCTTCAGCGGCTTCTACATCCACAACCCGTATGGGTTCTTCCGGTGGATGTTCTACGACATGGACGCCGCCCGCAAGATCCACTTCATCTTCATGTACTGCGTGATCGCCGGCCTGGTCGGACGCCTTTACTACGCCTTCGCCTCCGGCGACTACAAGAACTTTGCCATGGGCCCGAAGGACATGGCCAATATGCTCAAGCTGATGCTGTATTACCTGTTCATCACCGATGAGGAGCCGGACTGGGGCGGGAAGTACAACCCCGGCCAGAAGGGGATGTACGCCGTCTTTGCTCCGCTGCTGCTGATCCAGATCTACACCGGGATGATCCTGATGTGGCCAGGCACCTTTTCCAGTTGGGCGCTGTGGCTCGGCGGCATCAAGTGGATCCGGGAAGTCCACTACATCGTGGCCTGGGTCTTCGTCTATTGCGTGGCTGCTCATGTATACCTGGACTTAACCGAGGGGATCCCCAACATCGTCGGGATGTTCACCGGCACGCGCCCGGTGAAAGTCCATCACCGGCATGAGAGCCCTCTGGTGCATAGGGAGGCTGTCAAGGGCTAGACTGAACTCCGGCAGCCCCGGTATCAAGGATTCAATCTGAGCGGGTCGCTCCCGGCGCGGGGCGTGGCTTGAAACGATCAAAAAAAACCAGCCTACCCGAAGTAGAGGTAGGCTGGTTTTTTGTGTGCCTGGCATGAGCGTTGTCTACATGGTGGAGAGCCTTAATGATGAAAGAAGCGGCGACGCCGTAGGGGTCTGGTCTTGTAACGTGGTATAATAAACTAATAGATTTGCGCCGGCTATGTGTGGTTATCGGCGCACATTACAGGGGGAGCGGCAGTGGGAAGAAAGGTCGTGCTCGGGGTCGGCAATTTGCTTTTGAGAGACGAGGGCGTGGGGATTCACGTGGTAAAGGCGCTTGCCGGACACCAGTTTCCCCCGGACGTGGAGGTCATCGACGGGGCGACCGCAGGCTGCGATCTCTTGCCATTGATCTCCGGGGCGGAGAGAGTGGTCATCGTGGATGCCCTGCAGGGCGGAGAACCGCCCGGAGCGGTATACCGCCTGACACCGCAGGATTTTGAGCAGGAGCCCCAAGGGGTCGCCGTTTCCCTGCACGACATCAGAATCATGGACGTGTTGAAGATGCTGGAACTGATGGAGGGGCATCTCCCGCCGGTGGTGATTGTCGGGGTCGAGCCGGGCAAGATCGAGGTCGGTCTGGAACTGACTCCCGAGGTGGCGGCCAGTCTCCCCTTTGTCCTGGAACTGGTGATCAAAGAGATTGGCGCCTGCTAGGCGGGTACAGAGGTCAGAGGCAAGAGGTCGCCGCTTGCGGGCGCGTGGCATCTGTTATCTGGGGGTAATTTGGCGATATGGCGGAGACTAAGCGTGTGCTGATCCTGGCGGTACGCTTCGGCAGCGGGCACTGGCAGGCTGCCCTTGCGCTTAAGAGGGCTCTGGTAGAGGAACACCCGGAAATTGAAGTAGAGGTCGTCAACTATCTCAAATTTGCCGGTTCTTTGTTGGACATCATGCTGCGAGTGGTTTATCAAGACCTGATGATCCGCGTGCCGCCCCTTTACCGCCGCTTCTTTCAGTACACCGATCACCAGTCCCAGGGTTCCCTGTTTCAGCAATTCATCAAGACCTACGGGGTGCCCGCCTTTCTCCTTTACATCAGGCGCAAGAAGCCGGACCTGATCGTCAGCACGTACCCGGTTCCGGCGGCGGTTGTTTCCTGGTTGAAGCGGCGCGGCCTGGTTAATTGCCCCCTGGTAACCGTGATCACCGATTATGTGCTGCACCTGACGTGGATCCAGCCGGGCACCGATCTCTATATCGCCCCTAACGGGCTGGTGGCCGAAGACCTGGTACGGCGGGGCGTGCTTCCCGAACAGGTGGCGGCGACCGGTATTCCCATCGATCCGCGCTTTATGAAAAAGGCTGACCGGGTACCGCCCAAGCTGTTGCCGGATCTGCCGGAGGAGTTGCAGGGACTGCCCCTGGTCCTGGTGATCAGCGGGCCCACTAACTTTGGCGGTGAGCTGAGCCGGATCTGCCGCCTGCTGGCCGGGCTGCCGGTACCTCACGTGGCGGTGGTGCTGGGCGTGCGTTTTCCCAGGCTGCGGTTGAACCTGCGCCGGGCGGTCAAGAAGGGGCCGAACAAGGTATTCATCATCGGCTACTCCCGGGAGGTGCCCCTGTTCATGGCTGCGGCCTCCTGCCTGATCTCCAAGGCGGGGGGGATCACCGTCAGCGAGGCCTTGGCGGCGGAATTGCCAATGCTCATCTACAAGGCGCTGCCCTGCCAGGAGGAACTGAACCGGGATTTTCTGATCCGGGAGGGGGCGGCCCTGTCTGCCCAGAATCTGGCCGAGCTCGGTACGCTGCTCTGCGACGTGCTGCGAAACGAGGACCTGCGCCTCCGGATGCGGGAGGCGGCTGCCCGCCTGAAGCATCCCGATTCGGCCAGCGCCGCAGCGCGGCTCATTGCGCGGTACCTTTTCAGCAGATGACTACATTGAAAGGGCGAAAATCATGAGGCTGGACGAGAACGCCGACAACGGGAGCCAGGTACCGGCTTTAGAGGGCGCAGCGGTGATCAGGCGCCGCATCATCAGGATTGATGAGGCCGGAGCCACCGATGACGAAGACATCGTCGTGCGGGAAGCGGCGCTCACGGTCAACGTCAACGACAGAGAGCTGGCCACCGTGGTCTGTTCGCCGGTGGACCTCAAGTACATGGCGGTGGGCTTCCTCTGCGCCGAGGGTATCCTGCTCCAGCGCGACGACCTCGAACAGATCACCATCGATGAGGAGCAGGGGATGGCCTGGGTGACCACCCGCCGGGATCACCTGGGGGAGAAGGTTTTTCTCAAGCGCTACATCACCCCCTGCTGCGGGCGCGCCCGGGCCTCGTTCTATTTTGCGGCGGACGCCATGCTCTGCAAGCCGGTCACCGCTCCCCTGCAAGTGCCGCTGGCCACGGTGCTCAGCCTGGCGGAGCAGTTGCAGGAACGGTCGCACCTGTTCCGACGCACCGGCGGCGTGCACGGGGCAGCCCTGGCCAAAGACGGGGAGATCCTGATCTTCCGGGAGGACATCGGGCGCCACAACACTCTGGACAAGATCTACGGCCAGTGTTTTCTGGAGGAGATCCCCCGTGAGGATAAGGCCATCGTCTTCAGCGGCCGGGTCTCCTCGGAAATAGTGCTCAAGGTCGCCAAGATGGGGGTACCGGTGCTGATCTCCCGTTCGGCCCCCACCGACCTGGCGCTGCAGTTGGCCGACGACCTGGGGGTGACGGTGGCCGGCTTCGCCAGGGGCAACCGCTGCAACCTCTACACCCACCCGGAGCGGATTATCATGAAGGCCGGAACAGACCGGTGAGCGGCGGCGAGGCAGCGCCGCGCCCGGAACGGCGGGTGGTGGTAGCCATGAGCGGCGGGGTGGACAGCGCCGTGGCCGCCCTGCTGTTAAAACGCCAGGGATACGAGGTGGTCGGCGTCACCATGCAGGTCTGGCCGCGCTCCGGGGGCGACCGCAGTTGCTGTGGGCAGTCGGCCCTCGACGATGCCAGGCGGGTAGCCTGGCAGTTGGACATCCCCCACTACGTCCTGGATTTCCGTGCGGAGTTCGAGGACCGGGTGATCAGCTACTTCTGCGGGGAGTACCACGCCGGCCACACCCCTAACCCGTGCATCGCCTGCAACCGTTACCTCAAGTTTGGGACCCTGTTGCACAAGGCCCGCGGCCTGGGGGCAGACTACCTGGCCACCGGACACTACGCCCGGATCGAGCGGAGCGACGACGGCAGGTGGCAACTGCGCACGGCAGCGGACGCCTCCAAGGACCAGACCTACGCCCTCTACCAGATGACCCAGCAGCAGTTGGAGCACACTCTCTTCCCCCTGGGAGGATACCGCAAACAGGAGGCGCGGCGGATCGCCCGTCAGGCTGACCTGACAGTGGCGGAAAAGGCCGAGAGCCAGGAGATCTGTTTTGTCTCCGGGCAGAGCTACGCCGACTTTGTGGCCGAGCGGACCGGTTCCACGGGGGCCGAGGGGTTGTTCAGGCATACAGATGGGCAGGTCCTTGGCCGGCACCGGGGCGTCTGCCGCTATACCGTCGGCCAGCGCAAGGGTCTGGGGCTGACGTATGACTACCCGCTGTATGTGACCCGGATCGATCCCGAGACCAATACCGTGTGGGTGGGGGCGGAGCGGGACCTCTACCAAAACAGCCTGATCGCCGGCGATGTCAACTACATCTCAGGGATGCCTCTCGAACGGCCGCAGCCGGTCACGGCCAAGATCCGCTACAAGGCGCCGCGGGTGGAGGCAGTGGCCGCAGCCATTGGCAAAGACCGGCTCCGGGTGGACTTCCAGGCGCCCCAGAAGGCGATCACCCCGGGCCAGTCGGTGGTTCTGTACGACGGCGACGTGGTGCTGGGGGGCGGAGTCATTTCGGTGGTTGGTGGTTAGTGGTTGGTGGTTGGGAGTTTGTCGTAAGGGAGTGGATGCAGTGGGTGTACGGGCGGACCGGCCTGCGGAGAGCAGGGGAGAGGGCGAGGGCGATGCCCTGCAAGGCAAGCTGGATAACTTGAAAGCATTTATCTCACGGCTGCAGCGGGTGGTGGTGGCCTTTTCCGGGGGGGTCGACAGTTCGCTGGTGCTGAAGGCAGCCCTCGATGTCCTGGGACCGGAGAACGTGCTGGCGATAACGGTGGTCTCCCCGCTGATGCCTGAGCGGGATCAGGGGACGGCACAGGCAATGGCCCAGTCTCTGGGCGCCCGGCGCCGGATCATCACCACCGATGAATTGCAGGTGGACGAGATTGCCGCCAACCCGCCGAACCGCTGCTGGCACTGCAAGAAAAACACCTTTACCCTGCTGACCGGTATTGCCCGGCAGGAGGGCTACCTGGCGGTGCTGGACGGCACAAACCGCTCCGATTGCAGCGACTACCGCCCTGGCATGGCTGCCATCCGCAGCTTCGACACTGTCTACAGCCCGCTGCTGGAGTGCGGCCTGGACAAGCAGGAGGTGCGCCGGTTGGCCAGGGGCCTCGGACTGTCAAATTGGAACCTGCCCGCCCAGGCCTGCCTGGCTTCCCGGATTCCCTACGGTGTGCCGCTGACCCTGGAGAGCCTGGAGCAGGTCGCCCGGGCGGAGGCCGTTTTAATAGAACTCGGCCTGCGCAACGTCAGGGTCAGGCACCATGGCCAGATCGCCAGAATCGAGGTCGCTCCGGAGGAACTGGACAAGGTGTTGAACCGGGAATCGTTGCGGGTGATCTCCGGCAGGATCAAGGCCTGCGGCTTTGCCTACGTCACCCTCGACCTGGACGGTTACCGGACCGGGAGCCTGAACGAGGTGCTCCGGGTCAAGGCGCAGGAAGGATCATAAACCATGCCGTTGCGGAAGAGGGCGTGAAGGCAACAATGTCAGGCCAGCAGGTGCGGGAAGATGGAGATCACCACCAGCAGCAAGGTCAGGGCGATCATGATGACGGTGGTCGCCCAGGCCACGGCGTTGAAGCCCCGGGAGTTGGTGAACCGGCCCATGATATCCTTGTTGTTGATCAGGATCAGCATGAAGATCAGGATGAAGGGCAGCAATACCCCGTTGACCACCTGCGACCAGATCATCACCATGATCAGCGGCACGTTCGGGATCAGGATCAGCCCCGCCCCGATGGCCACCAGGCTGGTGTACATCCAGTAGAAGACCGGTGCCTCTTCCCACTTCTTGTCGACGCCGGCCTCGAAGCCCAGCGCCTCACAGACATAGTAGGCGGTGGCCAGGGGCAGGATCGAGGCCGAGAAGACCGAGGCGTTGAGGAGGCCGAAGCCGAACAGCAGGCCGGCCCACCGGCCGGCCAGCGGCTGCAGGGCGAGGGCCGCGTCCTTGGCTGTTGTGATGGAGATGTTGTGTACGAACAGCGTGGCGGCGCAGGCCACCACGATGAACACTGCAATAATGTCGGTCATGAAGCAGCCCAGGATCACGTCCATCCGGGAGTAACCGTAATCCTTGGCGGTGATTCCCTTCTCCACCACCGCCGACTGTATATAGAACTGCATCCAGGGGGCGATGGTCGTCCCGATCAGCCCGATCAGCATGGCCAGGTAGATCGGGCTGAAGCTGAAGGAGGGGACTACCATCTCCTTGAATACTGCTCCCCAGTTGGGCTTGGCCATGATCGCCGAGGGGATGTAGCACAGGTACAGGGCGGATGCTACCAGGAAAACACGCTCCACCATTTTATAAGAACCCTTGATCACGATCCACCAGACGAGGAAGGCGACGATTGGCACAATGATGTATTTGGAGATGTTGAAGATTTCTCCGCTGGCAGCCACGCCGGCGAACTCTGACACTGTGTTGCCCAGATCGGCCAGCAGCAGGGCCGCCATCACGAACATGATCACCTTGACTCCGAAGCGCTCCCGGATCAGGTCGGACAGGCCCTTGCCGGTGACGGCGCCCATGCGGGCGCACATTTCCTGGACGACGATCAGGGCGAGGGTCAGCGGGATGAAGATCCAGAGCAGTTTCAATCCGAAAGAGGCCCCGGCCACGGAATAGGTGGTGATGCCGCCGGCATCGTTGTCCACGTTGGCGGTGATGATCCCCGGACCCATGATCGCCAGGAACAGGATCAGCATGTGGAACAGGTTGAATTTCTTGAATGCTTTCACGGCTTCCACCGCATCCAGGACTTGCTGTGAGTCATGAAGTCGGTGAAGCTCTCCAGGCTGCTGCGGTCAGGGAACACCGTCTCCATGACGTCGTCCACCGTGATGATCCCCAGCAGCACACCCTGTTCGTCCACCACCGGCAGCGCCAGCAGGTCGTACTTGGTGACCGTCTCCTGCACCCTCTTTATGTTGTCGTCTCCCCGGACGGTAACGACACGGGAGCGCATGATGGCGCCAAGCTCTGTTTGGGGCTGGGCGACGATCAGGTCGCGCAGCGACACCACTCCCTTGAGAACTTCCGCGTGGTCGATAATATAGAGGTAAAAGATCGTCTCGGCCGAGGGCGCCAGCTCCCGCAGCCGGTTGATGCAGTCCTCGGCGGTAGTGTCAGCCGGGAAGGAGATGAACTCCGTGGTCATCAGGGCGCCGGCGGTGTTTTCCTCGTACTCCATCAGTTCCCGGACGTCCTCCGCCTCATCCTTGTCCATCAGGTTCAACAATTCGCTGGACTTCTCCTCCGGCAGTTCGCCCAGGATGTTCGCCGCCTCATCCGGCGGCATGTCCGCCAGCATCTCGGAGGCGCTGGCGCTGTCCATGTTGGTGATGATCTCCACCTGGGTGTCCAGATCGGCCTCGCTCAGGGCCTCGATGGCAGTCTGACGGTCGAGGCCGGCCAGCAGTTGAGTCCGGCTGACGCTGTCCATATCCTCGATGATGTCGGCCAGGTCTGCCGGGTGCAGGTCTTTCAGCGAGGGACGTTCCAGGGTCAGGCGCAGGTTGTCCATCTTGGACTCCGGCGGTTTGATGTACTTCCAGTCGACCAGGTTCTGCGGCCGCCCCCTGACCAGGGTTTCCACGCCGATGCGGCGCAGCAGGCCGCGCATGCCCACATCCACCGCCAACAGGATCAGTTCGTGGGCGGGGCCGCTCTCGATCCAGGCCAGCATGATATCGTTGACCCGCACCAGTTTGGAACCCTTGGTGTCGATGATCTGCTTGTCGAGCAGCCACTTGCCGGCGTAGAGTTCCTCTTCGGTGAGGGGCTGCAGATCGTCGGTGAAGGCCACGTTGAGCCGGATGCTGCGCTCGTCCCATTGTTCGATCTGGCCGATCCCGATGTGTTTCTGGACGTGCTTGGCGAACTTGATCCCCGTCACCCTGGGATAGCGGTTATCCCAGCGCACCGCCATGTCCCGCAGGCGGCCGACCAACTTGCCGTTTCGGTCGTAGATCGGCTTGCCGAGCGTCTGACTGAAGAAGAATTCCCTCTGTGATGTGATCCTTTTCATGGCCTTCCCCTCCTCAGTCAGCGGGACTGGCGCCCCGGTATTAACCTGCCTTGAATCGCTTTTTTAATCCCTGCAAACTACTCTGTTAATGTCTGCCTGTTTGAGATGTGCGAGGAAAGGGGTGGATTTTTCGCCACTTCCCACATCAATTGCCTGGTAGCGGCGCAATAAAAAAGTCCTCCCCGCGGGAAGACTCAGTCTCATAAATACTTATAACCTCATCCCCCCACTCGTCGAGTTTTGACACGTGCGCAGCTTAGAGATAATCTTTCTCAGCCACATTAGGTAGAACCTTAATCCGGTAATACCTGTTGACCCATTTGGCGTCTTTCGACGTTTCCGGGCAGTGGCGTCTGTCTACGCAGAAGCCTCACCTAACGAAGGAATGTTTTATTCAGTTGTCCGATTCAGTATATTACGGCAACTGGAAAAAGGCAACCTGGAAAAAGATTTTGATTGAAAAATGTCGAACCATGGTTTTGCAGATTGCCTGAACATCCTCCATTGAATTAGCTGCAGTTATTGCAACAGCCGTTATCTATAAGGCAGACGTTTTGCTAACCAATGATTACCATCTTGCAAGCACAAAAGAAATTCCTGTCGTTAAACTAGATGAGTTGGATGTGCCTCAGGCATCGTGGTGATATCAGTGCTGTATGTTGTCTAGGAGGCCGCCTCACCGGGCGGCGTCTCTTCGGTCACCGTAACGTCGACCTCGCTTGCCCCGACCTTGACATGGATCTGGCTGACCAGTGCCCTTAGCTCATCGTGCGTGTCATTGATCTCCTGGATCAGATTGCCCAACTTGTCCAGTTCGCCCATGACCGTGTCGTGGGTCTCCTGGAGCAGTACCTGCTGCCTGGCGCCCTCTTTCTTGGCCACAAATGCCAATACCGGCAGGGCGCTGGCCTGGAATATCGCCGTACTGATATAGGTTATCCAGCCAACCAATGTGCTCGGCCGTTGCCAAAGGAGAACAACTACCACCATGACCGTGATGATCCAGAAGCAGGCCATCGTGCTCAAGGCATCTGCCAGGATATCGGCTATCAGATCGTTGAGTCTGCTTAACATAATACCCATCCTCCCAATTATAACTGCTTGACTGTGTCGACCAAATTCCAGTTTTCTCTGCGGTCTCCGGCTAATCATGAATCATTGTCATAGTTACATTTCTACCTCATAGACCATGCTTCCTTGTAGACAACGAAAAGAATGCACACGCTGAACGATGTGCGGATGGATTCGAAAAGCGTCTCGCCGCTCGAAAAGGCCGATTATATCAGGGGTGGTGGCTATCTAGCGGTAGAATGGGGCGGTATGGTCGAGTGAGATTATTTTTGCTGATCACTAGCAGGATAGCAGTGCTTGACGGCGAAAATTACAGTAAGGAAAAAGCCTGAGAGGAGATGAATGAGGTGGATCTTTTCGACAAGATGAAGAAGGGCCTCAGCGATGCTGGGGCTAAGGCCAAGGAAATGGTTGATATCACCAGGCTGAATAATCAGATCGGCCAGAAGCAGAGAGAGATCGAGCAGCTCTATTACGAAATTGGCCAGGCGACCTTCAAGGCTTTTCAGGATAACGCATTGTCGGGCATCGAAGCGGCCATCAAGGATTTCAGCCAGGAGATTGTCCAGAAGCAGCAAGAGATTGCGGAATTAGAACACAATATCACCGAGCTCAGGAGCGCTGACGCCAAGGCCCCCGAGGCCCAGAGCCCGGAAACCGAGAGCAATGAAGCCCCGGACCAGAAGGTCTGTCCATCATGCGGGCAGGTGTCACCCCTGAAACCAAGTTTTGCCCTGCTTGCGGCAACAAGCTTT
>PKYJ01000002.1 GCA_003132605.1 Peptococcaceae bacterium
GGCGGACGCCGTCTACCTGGGGGGCAAGTCCTTTGGCGCCCGTGCCTCTGCTGAAAACTTCGACCGGCAGGAGTTGGGCGAGGCTCTGGCCTACGCCCACCTGCGCGGGGTCAAGGTGTACGTGACCGTCAACACGCTGGTAGACAACGGGGAATTCGGAGAACTGTCCGAGTTCCTGCTTTTTTTGTACCGGGAGGGGGCCGATGCCCTGCTGGTTCAGGACCTGGGGGCGGTTGCGTGGGCGCGGCGGGTGCTTCCGGAGCTTCCCCTGCACGGCAGCACCCAGATGACCGTCCACAACGCCGCCGGGGTGCAGTTCCTGGCAGGCCTGGGGCTGCGCCGGGTGGTGCTGGCCCGGGAGACCTCGTACCAGGAACTGCTGGAGATCAGGCGCCAGTCCGCCCTGGAGTTGGAGGTGTTCGTCCACGGCGCCCTCTGCATCAGCTACTCCGGCCAGTGCCTGTTCAGCAGCATGGTCGGGGGGCGCAGCGGCAACCGGGGCAGTTGCGCCCAACCGTGCCGGATGGCCTACACTCTGGTGGATGACCGCGGAGGCCAGGTGCCCCACCCGCTCGAGCGGGTACCCGGCGGGAGCGGTGGCGCCTGCACCGGCCAGCACCTGCTGAGCACCAGGGACCTGATGCTGCTGGAAAAGCTGCCCCAGTTGGTGCAAGCCGGGGTGGCCGCCCTGAAGATCGAGGGGCGCATGAAGCGTCCGGAATACGTGGCGACGGTGGTCCGGATCTACCGGAACGCCCTGGACCGGGCCTGGCGGGACCCGGAGCATTATCAGGTCTCCGAAGAAGAAGTCCGCGACCTGGCCCAGGTCTTCAACCGGGGCTTCACCACCGGCTACTTCGACGGCCGGCCGGGCCGCCTCCTGATGAGCTATACCAGGCCGAACAACCGCGGCCTGTACCTGGGGCGCGTGCTGAAAACGACTTCCGGCAAGGGGGTGGTCTTCAAGACGCGCCTGCCGCTCCGGGTGGGGGACGGCATCGAGTTCTGGATGCAGAAGGGCGACCGGGAAGGGATCACGGTGCACAGCATGCTGCTGCACCTGCCGGCGGCGGAGCCGGCCAGGTGCCCGCCGGGGGACCCGGTGAGCGCGGTGGCGCCGGGCAGCGAGGTGGAGATCGCCGTGCCCTTTGTCGTCAGGCCGGGGGACCGGGTGTTCAAGACCCACGACGAACGGCTGATCAGTGAGGCCCGGCTCAGCTTCACGGGGACGGGACGGCTCAAGATACCAGTCCGAGTCGTCGTCCGGGCGCGCCGGGGTGATCCCTTGGAGTTGGAGGCCGTGGATGCGGATGGCATCCGGGTGACGGTGAAGGGAACGCTCCCAGGCGAGATCGCCCTGAAGCACCCCCTCACCCCGGAGGTGGCGCAGGCGCAAATCGAACGCCTGGGCAACACCCCCTTTACCCTGGCCGGTCTGGATTGCGACCTGGACGGGACGGCCATGTACCCGTTGAGTGAACTCAACACAGTCCGGCGCGACCTTACCGCAACCCTGGAGTCCGCCCGCCTCGACCGGTTCCGGCGGGCGCTCCCGAAGGGAGTTGAAGAGACGATGGCGGCGCTCTGGTCGTCCCTGCGGCAGGATGCGGCACAGGCCGCTTGCCGGACTTCCGCCCGCCCGCTGCTGGCGGTGGCGGTGGCCGACTACACCGGCATGGAAGCGGCCATCGACGGGGGCGCCTCTGCCGTCTATTTCGGTGGACTGTCGTACCGGGGGCGGGAGGCCTGGAACCGGGGCGCTGTTGACCGGGCGGTGGACATGTGCCGGACGAACAACGTCCGGGCCTACCTGATCCTGCCCCGGATCTGGAAGGAGGGTGAGCGCCCCGGCGCTGCCGAATGGCTTGACATAGCCGTAAAATTGCGGGGTGCCGGGGTGGTGGCCGGCGACCTGGGGGGGCTGAAGCTGGCCATCCAGTCCGGGCTGGAGACGGTTACCGATCTCTCCGTCCCCGTTTTCAACGACCTGGCGATCCAGTTGCTGCTGCGGCAGGGCGCGGCCAGGCTGACCCTGTCGCCGGAGTTGAACCGGGAGCAGTTGCGGAACCTCCGCTTCCGGGGGGCGCCGTGCCTGGAAATGGTGGTGCATGGGACACTGCCCCTGATGGTCAGCGAGTACTGTCCGGTGGGGGCGGTGACCGGGACCGGCGACCGCTGTCCGGAGACCTGCCGCAGGACGCCCTGCTTCCTGGAAGACCGTCAGGGCTACCGGTTTCCCCTGCAGCTCGACGAGCACTGCCGGATGACTCTTTACAACTCCAGGGAACTGTGTCTGATCGAGCACCTTGGTGATATAATACAGGACGGGTATGGTTCCCTGAGGCTGGACCTCCGCAGCCACGAGGCGAAAGCGGTGCGGGAGATCACCAGGATCTACGGTCACGCCCTGAAGGACCTGCTGGCCGGCGCCTGGAACGCGAGCGCCGCCAGGCAGGCCTGGGAGCGGCTCGACCGGCTCTCCCTGCGGGGCCTGACCCGCGGCCACTACCTGCGCGGTGTTATCGAGAAGTGAGATGCGAGAAAGGCAGGATAAGAGTTTGGATCGGTATTCCCTCAAGAAGCTCGAATTCCACAAGATTAAAGAGATGCTGGATGCCTGCTGCCATACCCCCCTGAGCGTTCCCCGCGTGCAGGGCCTGGAGCCGTCGGCGGATGCCATTGACATCAAGCGCTGGCAGGAGGAGACATCCGAGGCGGCAACACTGCTCAGGATCCTGCCGGACCTGGGTTTCGAGGGCATCGCCGACCTGACGCCGATACTGAGACGCGCCGCCATCGGCGGGGTGCTCGAACCCAGGGAGTTGCTGCTCTGCCACCAGACCCTGGCGGCTGCCGGGCGCATCAAGCATGAACTGGCCCGGGTGCAGTACGATCTGCCCCACCTGCAGGGGTATGCGGCGAGGATCCAGGACTGCCAACCGTTGCAAGAAAAAATCGGCGCCTGCATCCTTCCTGAGGGGGAGATCGCCGACAGCGCATCCCCGGACCTGGCCCGGCTGCGCCAGCAGATCCGGAGCCTGGAAAACCGGGCCCGCAACCAATTGGACGATGTCCTGACCAGGCCGGAGTGGCAAAGATACCTGCAGGAGCCGATCTACACTGTGCGGGGCGACCGCTACGTGGTGCCGGTGAAGCAGGAGTACCGCAACCAGTTTCCAGGCATCGTCTACGACCAGTCCGGCAGCGGGGCGACGGTTTTCATGGAGCCGCTGCCCCTGGTGCCGGTGATGAACGACCTGGCAGCCTCCCGCAGCCAGGCACACCAGGAGGAGCTGCGGATCCTGGAGCAGTTGACCAGGCTGCTGGCGGCCTATCATGACGAGATCCGTTCCGACCTGGAGATCCTCGGGCTGCTGGACTTCGATTTTGCCAAGGCCCGCCTGAGCATCAAGATGAAGGGACGCCAGCCGGAATTCAGCGACGAGGGCTACGTGGTCCTGCGCAGCGGGCGTCACCCGCTGCTCAAGGGAAGCGCGGTACCGTTCGATCTCAGGCTTGGCAGGGAGTTTGATTGCCTGGTGATCACCGGGCCGAACACCGGCGGCAAGTCCGTGAGCCTGAAGACGCTCGGCCTGCTGGGAGTGATGGCCCAGGCGGGTCTCCACATCCCCGCCGGCGAGGGCACTGTCCTCCCGGTCTTTACCGACATCTACGCGGACATCGGGGATGAGCAGAGCATCGAGCAATCCCTGAGCACCTTCTCCGGGCATATGTCGAACATTGCCCGCATCCTCAGAGAGGCTGCGGACGCTTGCTCCGGCGGGCGCAGTTGCCTGGTGCTGCTGGATGAGTTGGGCGCCGGAACCGACCCGGAGCAGGGGGCGGCCCTGGGCATGGCGATCCTCCGGCGTCTGATGCGCAGCGGCGCCCTGGTTGTAACCACCACCCATTACAGCGAGCTGAAGGTCTTTGCCCATACTGAAGAGCGGGCGGAAAACGCCTCGGTGGAGTTTGACAGCAAGACACTGCGGCCCACCTACAAGCTGTCCATCGGGACGCCGGGAGAGAGCAACGCCTTCGAGATTGCCGAGCGCCTGGATCTGCTGCCGGAGGTCATCGAGCAGGCCCGGGCCTTCTTGAGGCCGGAACAGCGGCAGTTGGCCGACCTGATCAGGCACCTGAAAGAGGACCAGGCAGCCGCCTCCGAGGCCCGCTGGGAGGCCGAGCACCTGAATGCCGATGCCCGGCAAGTGCAGGCCAGGATCAGGGATGAGGAGGAGCGGTTGCGCCAGAAGGAGCGGGATGTCCTGGCCAGGGCCGCCCGGGAGGCCCAGGAGCTGGTGCGGACCGCCCGGAGTGAGGCCGAGCAACTGATCCGGACGCTCAGGGAGGAGCAGCGCGAGGCCAGCTTGAAAGAGAGGCAGCAGGCCGCCCTGGCGGCGCGCAGCAAACTGACCGAGGTGTCCGACCGGATCGAGGAGCAGATCGCCTCCATCCTGCCGGAACCTGCGGGTGAGGTAGTGGATAGTGTGAAGAGCGGCGACCGGGTATTGATACCCCGATTCAACGCCGAGGGGTACGTGCTGGATGGGTCGAACGGCGGCAGCGACGTCCTGGTCCAGGTGGGGGCGCTGAGGGTGAACCTCCCGCTGCACGAGCTGCGCAGGGGGGCCAAACAGAAAAAGGCGGGCACTTTCTCAATCAAGGCCCCGTCGCTGGAGCAAAAGGCCGAGGTATCACATGAGCTGCACCTGCGCGGCCTGCGGGTCGATGAGGCCCTGGAGAAGGTGGACAAATACCTGGACAGCGCCTACCTGGCCGGCCTGCCCAACGTCAACCTGATTCACGGCAAGGGGACCGGCGCCTTGAGGGACGCTCTAAGGCAATACTTGACCCAGCATCCCTTTGTTGGTTCATACCGCACCGGCGGTTATTACGAAGGGGGTACCGGGGTGACCGTGGTCACATTCAAGTAGTTAGCGGTTGGCATCCTCGAGGTTCGAGGTTCGAAGAGAAAAGCTAATTATTCACGAAACACCAGTCGAAGCATTTGACGATTTCGGAAGGGCGCCAATAAACGGCTTAATATCAAGTATTGCGGCTTCAGCTTAGTTCCCAACTGGAATAAAGAAAAGAGCGTACTCAGATTTCTGAGTACGCTCTTTTGGGAATTAAACTTACTTGCCTAAGAAGGCGAGCATCTTGTAAATCATCGCCGCTTCCTGGGCCCTGGTGGCCTCAGCCAGTGGGGCAAGCGTATCGGCGGTCATGCCGATGACGATACCTGCCTTGACGGATTCGTCCACTCCAGACTTTGCCCAACTGCTGACAGCCGATCCGTCGATGAAAGCGTTCAGTTCGGTGCCGTTAGTGGCAGGGGTCTTGTTCCCCAGAGCTTTGGTTACAGCCACGGCCATCTGCTCTCTGGTAATCATGGCATTTGGAGCAAACAGCTTATCGCCAATGCCGGATACCAGATCTGCCGAAGCAGCGGCGTTCACGGAGCCGTAGTACCAATCATATGCGGTAACGTCCGTAAACGTGCCGGTTGTTCCGCTAGTGTTCAGCCCGAGGGCTTTCGCCAGCATGGCGGAAAACTCGGCCCTGCTGATGTAGGCATCCGGTCTGAAGGTGCCGTCCGGGTAACCGGCGATAATGCCCCTGCTGGCGAGGCTGATGATGGCATCGTATCCCCAGTAGGAGGCGGGAACATCGGAGAATATGGGTGTTGTCGTTGTCTGTACCCCTGCGGTGAAGCTCATGA
>PKYJ01000015.1 GCA_003132605.1 Peptococcaceae bacterium
GGTTGAAAGAAAAGGGGATATTCAGGGTGAGTAATTAGGGCTCCTTAGATGCCCGCGCAAGCAGGAATTGCTCCGTCCGGCCATGAACTTAATATGTAAAAAGTTCAGGGAGGCATGTATGAAAACGGCGTTCGATACCTATACGTACCCTTTTGGCCAGATCCACGTGGTAGTGGACGAAATAGGCGTCAGAGAATTGATCCTCACTTCCGGGCAATGGGATGATTACTTTGCCGGGCACGGAGAGATGAAGCGGGATACGGCATTGTGCCGGAACGCCGTAAAGGAGCTTGACGAGTATTTTTCGGGAAAAAGGCTTGAGTTCACCGTGCCTTTATCAATAGAAGGAACTGAATTTTGTAAAAAAGTATGGAAAGAGCTGTTAGCCATTCCTTTCGGAGAAACCCGCAGCTATGCCGACATCGCTCTTGCAGTCGGTAAGCCCAAAGGCTGCAGGGCTGTCGGGCAAGCGAACAGGAAAAACCCCATCCCCATTATTATACCGTGCCATCGCGTGATCGGTAAGAATGGAGATCTGATGGGGTATTGCGGGACAGGGCACTTGGAAATAAAAGAATATTTACTTCAAATGGAAAGATCGGTTATTCAGTGATAGCAAGATGAAAGGCTTTTGCGATAGATGGCGTGGGTATTGCGGAAATTCTGGAGGTCATGGCGGGCTTCCAACCTCAGGTTGTGTGTCCCCGTTCCTTAATGGGCGCCGGGGGGGGGCAGGGGTGGCAATTATCCTACTTGTAGAAGAGATGGTTGCCAATCTGCTTGAGATAGTTCAGGCTGCTGTCGAAAAAGGCGCTGGCGGTCTTCAGGGGGTTGTAAAAGAACAGTGCTCCGCCGGTGGGATCCCATCCGCTCAGGGCGGCGTAGGCCGCACGTATGGCCGACGGACAGGGCTGTTCGTTGATGGCGCCGTTCTGCACCGGTTCGAACTGGTACGTATCGATATCACTATCGTATTGGAAGATGACCCCCTTGATTGTCTTGGGAAAATCCGGGTCGAACAGGCGGTTGAGCACTACCGCCCCCACTGCCACCTGTCCCTCGAAGGGTTCCCCTCCGGCCTCCGCATTGATCAACTGGGCCAGCAGGTAGGTGTCGCCGGCGGTGATTCCTGCCCGGGAGGCCCGGGGGCTGGACGGCCCGTTCGGCAGCAGCAGTTGCTGCCCTGGATAGAGCACCGTATCCGTCAGGTGGTTGTTGGCGACGATGGCAGCGACACCGGTGTTACACTGCTGGGCGATCTGTTCCAGGGTATCACCGGGTCTGACAGTGTACTGCCGGTTCCAGGCAGCACCGCCGGCTCCGGCGGGCGCTTCGCCCTGACTGCCGGGAAGTTGCAGCACCTGCCCCGGATAGATGTCCACGTCCCCCTGGCTGTCCGGGGTGAGGTGGTTCAGGGCGGCCAGGGTGTCCAGCGTTGTCACGTATTCTTGAGCGATCTGGAACAGGGTGTCACCGGCAACGACCGTATACTGGTTATTGTAACCGTTAACTTGAGGAATGGTCAGAACCTGGCCGGGATACAGGTCGCTGCTGGTATCTCCGTTGGCTGCCATCAGTTGGTCGGCGCTCATGTCGTACTGCAGGGCGATCAGGTAGAAGGTGTCACCAGGCTGGACGGTGTAGGTGGCGGCGTTGCTTGTCGTGGCGTAGCCTGCCCCGGTAAAGGCCAGGCAGAAGAAGAGTACGCCGAAAACAATAACCAGGACTTTCCGCAAGACTTTCCCTCCCTTTCTCTGCCTACGGGGTAAACTGACGAGTTCGGTTGAAATGTAGGACCCCACCTCGCATATTAGCGCCCTTACGCCTGTTTCAAGGCTTGACCGTTACAGACATCCGCAAGCGCTACGTGAAGTTGTCGGCAAACAGCCGGAACAGACTCTGCATGCGACGCTAAATGGCGGGGATTCACCCCATTTTGGTGGTTGGTGATTTGGTGGTTAGTGGTTGGATGAACAAAGGCTTTGGTCGTCAGCAACGCTCAGTAGTTTGTCCCAACGACCAACGACTCACAGCCAACCACCAATTTGGTTCCCCCGTACCGCACACGTTTGGAATACGAGTGCGGATTAGGCAATACCAATCGTGTATGGCAATTGTGCCATGGTTTACATAAATAATCAACTGGGAATTGCAGGCAATCGGGCTTTTAAAGGTGAGAGACGAGAGGAAAGGTTCACGCACACGACTTGATTTCTCGAAGTCCTTCCCGCAGGTAATCCCGGATCCAGTTGAGTATGGAAGGGGTGTTCAAGGGGACTCCCTCCAACTCTTCTCGAAGCTCCCGAGTATCTAAGATGAAGTTCCTCCCCTCAACTTCGTGTGTATAAACAAGATCCAGCTCGGGGTTGGCTGCCAGAAAAACAACCAGGCTAGCTACGATATTGCCGAGCGGGGCCCTGTCTATGTGAGTGTGCTGAAACACACTGGAGACGCTGGTTCCTTTCCCCACTTCCGATCTGATCTCGACGTCGCCATTACAGCGCTGGGCGGCGGCTTTCAAGAGAGGCAATCCCAAACCCACCTTCCGGCAGGTGCGGGATGTCACGAAGGGATCGAAAACCCGCTCTGTAAGTTCTTTTTCCATTCCTCTTCCGTTGTCGGTGATGGTGATTTCAAGGCGGTCGCGTTCCAGGTCTTCTTTGATCCCGAGTTGGATCAGCGAGGCTCCGGCGACCCTGGAGTTTTCAAGAATATCTGAAATGTGGAGGGAGAGCTCGCGCACCTAATCCACCTCGATCCTGTTTTGACGCCAATCCCAGAAAGCTTCCATGAGTGCTGCAAATGTTGGTTCTTCCAAGCTGACCAGGGAGCGCGCCCGGCTGATTTCGGCAAGACGGTGGGCATCAGAACAACCCAGGATCGGATAGCGACCCAGGGCGGGAAATTTTGCCAGAGCCCCAGCCCGGTTGATATTCCGGGAAATTTCTATAACAGGGATCGGGAGGTCCGGTGGGATAAAGCCCAGGTTTCCGATGATGCTGAAAGCGGGTCGATCAACGTGGGCCGGATAACAGATCCCGTTTCGGGCACGCACTTCGGCAACAGCCTCTTCGACTGAAAAGTCTGTCGAGGTGAGGAGAAGCCTGTCCTCGGTTCCGATCATCTCACCGGCGGCATTGAGGAGCTGCTGACTGCCAAAAACCCTCACGCTATTTTTCAAAGGCGGCAAGTGGGCATACACAACTTCTTGCCAGGCAAGGGCCTCGTCCAGACCGGCAAAGAGACAGATGAGATGTACTTCCTCCCGGGTTTGTAGCTCCATGCCCGGGATCACGTTCACCGGCCCCCCTGAAGCTGCTTCAAAAAAGGCAGGCGTGTTGCCTGCGGTGTTATGGTCTGTAATTGCAATTATTTGAAGACCTTTGGCAGCGGCTTGGGCGAGGATTGCGGGGGGGGTCATCTCCTCCTCGGCACATGGAGAGAGGGCCGTATGAAGATGCAGGTCAACGGCAAATTTACGCATGGTTGACTCCAGGTCTTTTCTGGATCTTTTGGATACGTTTGTCAGATGCTGGCTGGCACCGGGCATGGCTAGCAGGGCGCGGCGCGGTGAAAAAAGATTTTAAAGAAATTACTTTAGTGCCGGGGCA
>PKYJ01000031.1 GCA_003132605.1 Peptococcaceae bacterium
ATACCAGTCCCCGGTATAGCGGGCCAGTCCGCCCACCCTGGTCCTGATCCAGAGTCCATCCTGAACTGCCTCCATGGTTCGTACCACCCGGGGATCGTCGGCGGGTAGCATCCCGAAAGCAAACAGGCCGTACAGGCTGGCATCCAGGGTCTGGTCCGGGACCAGGTCGTCCCCCTGAAGATAGACGCCGCGCAGGAACCGCCCCAGGCTGTTGCTGTACAGGTACCGCTCCAGGCCGTCGCGCACCTCACCGGCCGCCTGGCGGTAGACAGCGCCTGAGCGGANNCCGAACAGGTCCGCAAAATTGGCCGCCGCCGTCAGACCGGCGTATACCGCCGCGGAGGTGAAGCTGAAGACCCCCCGGCGCTCCTCCCAGAGGTCATAACTCTCCAATGGCAGTTTCCATACCGGGTGGCGGTAGCGCTCCAGGAAATCGGCCGCCCGCCGGATCATGTCATGGTAGAATGGCTCCATCTGGGCAGAGTCCCGGTAGAGAGCGTAGTGCTGCCACATGGCATAGAGCACCAGGGCGGTCTCATCCTCCTGGATCGGCAACTGCGGCTTGCCGTCCCGCACCCAGGGAAGCCAACTGGAACCCATGGTGCCGTCGGCGTTGTATTTGTGAAAGTAGTAGCCCCCCTCGGACAGTATCCGTGTACAGATTCTGAAGAACTGCAGCGGGATCTCCGGATATCCCGCCTTGTCCAGGCCAACAGCGATCAGCGCCCCGTCCCGGGTCCACATGTAACTGTAGTGATCGCGTGCGGTCATCAGGATGTCGGTGTCGTTGGCCGCCAGGATCGCCCCCCGGTTGTCGCACTGGGTACGCACCACCAGCAGGCTGCGCTTGAACAGGCTGCTGACCTTGACCGGCAGGTCGGCAAAATCCCAGTCTTGCCTGTGAACCCATCCCTTCCAGAAGCTGGCAGTCTCCTCCAGGAGCGCCGCCGGCCCTTGTTCGAGCACCAGGTGGTTGAGGCCCTGCACCTGTTGAAAGTCCTCGCCCATGGCGATCCAGTACCAGAGATCCTCCGTCGCCCCGGGCTCCAGTCGCAGTTCGAAACTGATGGAACTATCCACTGAACCGTGGGCAATCGGATTGCCCTCCAGCCACCCGTCCTCGGCGTCCCGCCAGGTTCCCTCGGCAGAGCCGAAGCGCTTCAGGCCGGTGGCATACTGGAAGATCCCCCTGCCCTGGCCCAGCCCATTGATCAGAAAGCACCGGTTGCGCTTATAGTGGTAGACGACGTGCAGGGCGGGATCGTACAGGGCGGTATCCCCCACGTCAAAACCGCTCAGGGAAAAATCGTGATTGAAAAAAACGCGGATCGTCCGTTGCTTGCCCTCCAGGTTTGTTATCTTCATGAGGCGCAAAAAAAGATCATGCCGGTAATGCACTCCGTCCTGCAACTGCAAACTCAACCCCATGGCCGAGTTCTGCCCATCCACCAGGGTCACCAGGGTGTCCTCCCGGTAGCCGAGGTTCTTGTACCAGGACACTTCGTCCATCCAGGAGAAGTGCCCGTCATCCCAGAAACCGATGCCGCAGCGATGCCCGGCGATGTGGTTGTCCATCCCCACCACCGGATAAAAGAAGTCCCGCATGTTCATGCCGTGATCAAAATTGATCAGCACGTTGCCGTTGCCCAAGACCAGATCCCTTGGCATTGCGAAGCGCTCCCTGTATGCAAATACTTTTGTGAAATAATCGAACTTGGCTTTGGACATAATACAAAAGTGCCAAATTGGCGCCTGTAATTAATCTTTCCGGTCAGTACTGAAAATACTCCTCAGAGGAAAGGCGCCAGTCAGGGCGCCCGAAAGGAGGAAGTTGTAGCATGGCCCTGAGTGATCTGCTGCTGCTGGCAGCAATTGTATTGGTACTGGCGATTTTAGGTGCAGGAGGCTATATCTTAATGTTTAGAAAGCGGTTCTCTTTTTTGAAACGGCCCTATCCCGAAACGGGGGTACGGCTTTCCAAGCGCTTGGGCATTCCAGCCGAGGCTCCCGCGGATAATTGGGAAGTGGGAAGTGGGCGGGTGCCCGCTTCAGCGGGCGCGGAAGTGGGAATAGAAGGCACTGTCTCCACCAATGCCAACGAGAATCTCACCTCTCACATCATAGATCACACCCCTCAAATGACCACCATGGAGATCGCCGGGGAGTTTCCGGTTGGGGGATACGAGCCGTCTGCTGTCCTGCCCATCCCCTGGTCGTACGGTGAGTGCAAGATCACCGCTTTAGTACGGGACCCGTACTGGCTGTTTGCCTACTGGGAGATCGACGAGGCCAAGCGGGAGGAGATCGCCCGGCGCTACGGCTACCAGGCCTGGGATGAGTCCTGGCCGGTGCTGCGTGTCTATGACGCAACCAATCTCTACTTTTTTGACAGCAGGCATTATACGGAGATCTCCATCAACGATTATGCCAATAACTGGTATATTCGAACCGGCCAGCCAAACAGCACTTTCTGCATCGAGCTGGGCCGGGTCCGCCCGGATGGGTCCTACATTTTTCTGGCCCGCTCCAACTTTGTGAGCACCCCCCGCGACCAGATCTCCGAAGTGATCGACGAGGAATGGCTGCTGCTTCCGGAATACGCTACCCGGCTCTACCGGCGGATCGGCGGCATCTATCCCGGGCCCAGTTCGCCCGGATTAATTGGGCCTGCTGAATATATCAGTTCGCCCGGATTTGTGGGACCGGGTGGACCTAGCGGCGGGATCAGTTCGCCGATGAAGTGGTAGTACCATCCGACTTCTGTTACGAAAGGATTGGTTCCTTAAATGACCCAGGGTTACCTCGCAATGGTCTTGCACGCTCACCTGCCCTATGTACGCCATCCGGAGCACGAGCACTTCCTGGAAGAGAGATGGTTTTACGAAGCGGTTACCGAGAGCTACCTGCCGCTGCTCTGGGTTTTTGAAAGACTGCTGGAAGACAACGTGGACTTCCGGCTAACCTTCAATCTCTCCCCTACCCTGATCGCCATGTTCAATGACGATCTTTTGAGGCAGCGCTATGTTCGCCATCTGGAGATGCTGAACGAACTGGCGGAGCGGGAGGTGGAACGCACCAGGCACCAGCCGGAATTTCAGGCCACCGCCCTGATGTACCGCGACCTCTTCTCCCGGGCGCGCTACCTGTTTACGGAAAAGTATCACTGGGACCTGACCGGCGCTTTCAAGCGGATTCAGGACTCCGGCAAGGTGGAGATCATCACCACCGGAGCGACCCATGGCTATTTCCCGCTGCTGGGCGTGCAGCGGGAGGCAGTCTACGCCCAGGTGGCAGTAGCGGTGCAGTACTACGAACGCAACTTCGGGCGGCCTCCGTCAGGGTTCTGGCTGCCGGAATGCGGCTACCATCCGGGGGACGACCGGATCCTGAAAAAATTCGGCATTAAATACTTCCTGGTGGAGAGCCACGGTCTGCTGCACGCCTCCCCGCGACCGAAGTACGGCTATTATGCGCCCGTCTATACACCGGCAGGGGTCGCCGCCTTCGGCAGGGACATAGAATCATCCAAGCAGGTGTGGAGCGCCAATGAGGGCTACCCGGGCGATTTCGACTACCGTGATTTCTACCGGGATATCGGCTACGACCTGGATCTGGACTATATCGGGCGCTACCTGCCCGAGGGCTGGATCAGATCCCACACCGGGTTCAAGTATCACCGGATCACCAGACTTTCAGACTGCAAAGAACCCTATAACAGGAACGACGCCATGGAGAAGGCCGCCCTGCACGCCGGCAACTTCATGTTCAACCGGGAGAAACAGATCGAATGGCTGGCCGCCATCTTCGACCGTCAGCCGGTAGTGGTGGCGCCATACGACACCGAGCTGTTCGGGCACTGGTGGTTCGAGGGGCCGCAATGGCTGGACTTCCTGTGCCGCAAGATTTACTTCGACCAGAAGACCTTCGCCATGATCACCCCGGGCGAATACCTGGGGATCTATCCCTGCAACCAGGTCTCCGTCCCCTCAGAATCCAGTTGGGGCTGGCAGGGTTACCACGAGGTCTGGCTCAACGGCGCCAACGACTGGATCTGGCGGCATCTGCACAAGGCAGCCGAGCGGATGGTGGAGTTGGCGAACAACTTCCCCGAGGCTGAAGGCGACCTGCGGCGCGCTCTCAACCAGGAGGCCCGGGAACTGTTGCTCGCCCAGAGCAGCGACTGGCCCTTCATCATGAAAACCGGCACCATGGTGGAATACGCCAAGCGGCGCTTTGAGACTCACATCTCCAACTTTACCAGGCTTTACGAGGAGATCAGATACAACCGGATCGACGTGGGCTGGCTCGGTTGGCTGGAGCAGCAAGATAACCTGTTCCCGGAGATCGACTACCAGGTGTACCAGAGCCGCCACCTGGGAGAACTACCCGGTACCCTCTCCCAGCGTGTATCCGTCTCTGCCTAATTTTCGAAATCAGAGGAGAGTAGCAAAAATGGGTGTCTTCACAGGCTCCCATTTTTGCTGTCTCAGAGCTTTCGATCTACCACAGATGGCAAATTATATTGCCATGGCAAAATGTTTTGCCATTTTGGAAAACTCCAGGACTGGCAAAAGCAGTACCCGGCGTATTACAATATAAAAGAATCTTTGATTCTTATTTCCTCGGGCATAAAGCCCGAGGTATTAAACAAGGTAGATCTTTTGAAACTTTGTGCGGCGCCTTGGTGAAATGCTGGAGAACCGGGTGGACGTCCGGGTGATTGCAGCCACCAGCCGCGACCTCCAGCAACTGATCACCAACGGCAGCTTCCGGGAGGACCTCTTCTACCGCCTCAACGTCATCCCCATCCATCTTCCTCCTTTAAGAAAGCGCAAGGAAGAGATCCCCACCCTGGCCTGGAACTTCATCAGCAAGTTCAACCAGCGATTGGGCAAAGGCGTGACTTCCATATCCAACGCCGCCATGGAACGGCTCAAATCCTACGACTGGCCCGGCAACGTGCGTGAGCTTGAGAACGCCATCGAGCGGGCAGTCAACCTGACCTCGGGGCCGGAGCTCGAGGCGTCCCATATCCTGTTGCCGGAAACTGCCGCCAGGATCGGAAACCGGAGTGATTTTAAAAGAGCGGTGGCCGAGGCCGAGCGGGAAGCCCTGCTTGACGCCCTACATAGAGGTGGCAGCATCCGCAAGGCTGCCAAGATCCTGGGCGTCTCCCATACCACCGTGATCAACAAGATCAAGCGTCACGGCCTGTCCGGCAATCCCACCATTCCGTGGTAAAAAAACTTTCCACTACGAGTCAGGAAGTTCTTTGAAAAACCGGCAAGAGGGGGCGCTGGGAAAACTGGCATGGAAATTGCAGAGTATTATAAACAAATAAATCTTTGTACCGGGGAGGCGCCACCGATGAGTAAGTTGACTGTAGGAGTGCCGC
>PKYJ01000147.1 GCA_003132605.1 Peptococcaceae bacterium
AAGCAGATCCAGGGAATAGCCGGAACTGCCCCGCTTGAGGAAGCCCAGGTAGCGTGCCAGAGCCGGTCGGTCATGCTCCAGGATGCCCCGAGCGAGAGCGAGGGCGGCGGAGAGGCCGGTAGCGTACTTGTAGACGTAGAAGGCATTATAGAAGTGGGGAATGCGCGCCCACTCCAGGTCGATCTCCGGGTCCACCGTCATGACGGGGCCATGGTAATCCAGGTTCAACTGGCGGTAGACCTGTTGGAAGTAACTCCCGGTCAGGGCCTCGCCGGACTCTGCCCTTTCGTGGATGGCCTTCTCGAATTCGGCGAACATGGTCTGCCTGAAGATGGTGCCCCGGATCAGTTCCAGGTAGTGGCCCAGCAGGTAGAGCCGGTGCTCCCGGTCGCTGACGGTCTGCAGCAGGTGCTCCACCAGCAGGGTCTCGTTCACCGTGGAGGCCACCTCCGCCGTGAAGATGGTGGGCATGGCATAGATAAAGGGCTGTTCCCGTCCTGAATAGTAGAAGTGCATGGCGTGGCCCATTTCATGGGCGAGCGTGAAGGCATTGTCGATGTTCTGGTGGTAGTTCAGCAACACGAAGGGATGTACGCCGTAGACTCCCTCGCAGTAGGCGCCGCCGGCCTTGCCCGGCCGTTCCGGCACGTCCACCCAGCCCCCCTGCAGCCCTCGGGACAGCGCTTCCACGTAATCTCTCCCCAGGGAGGCGAGGCCCTCCTGCACCATCCGCACTGCTTCCGGGAAACTGACCGGCCACTCCACGCCCGGTGTCAGGGGGGTATAGATATCGTACATGTGCAGTTCATCCACTTTGAGCACCCGCCGGCGCAGTTCCATGTACCGGTGCAGCAGCCCCAGATGGGAGTGGACGGCGCCGATCAGACTGTCATAGACATCCGCGGGGACGTTCTCCTCGTGCAGGGCGGCATCCAGGGAGGACCGGTAGTTGTGCACCCTGGCCAGGAAGAGGTCGCGCTTCACCCCGGCCCCCAGGGTGGCGGCCAGGGTGTTGGATAGCTTCCGGTAAGCTCCGTAAAGCGAGGTGAAGGCATCCTGGCGTACCCGGCGGTCTGCGCTCTGCATCAATACAGTGTAGTTGCCTCGGGTGACCGGCATCTCCCGGCCGTCCTCACCCCTGATCGAGTCGAAGGTGAGGTCGGCGTTGTCGATCATCTTGAAGATCTGATCGGGGGCCTGGAGCGTCTCGCCCGCCCTGGCGACGATCTCCTCCTCCGCTGGAGTCAGAGTGTGGGGGCGGTAGCGCAGCAGGTCCTCCAACTCGAAACGGTAGACACCGAGACCGGGTTCGCGGCTCAGAAACGAGCGGACGGTCTTCTCCGGCAGAGCGAGGATCTCCGGGTCCATGAAGGAGATGGCCGTTGATGCCTCCGTATCCAGCGATACCGCCCGGTCGCGCAATTCCTGGGCAGCCGGGTCGGTGGTGTCCCCATCAAAGAGCATGCTGGCATAGTTGTAGATTCTGGTGCAGGTTTCCCGCAGCCGTTCCCTGGCCTGCAGGGCCTGCAGCAGTGTCGCCCCGCCGTCGCCCAGCCGGCCGCGGTAGCTGCCAATGGCGGTCAGTTGCTTTTTGGCGTCGGTAAAATCCTGCTCCCAGTGCTGCCGGTCGGGGTAGATATCATCCAGACGCCACCTCAGATCATCCAAGGTTTTCCCTCCTCAAATAATGCAGATCGTATCTGCCTGGCGCTCTCTGGACCAGCTCATCGCTGCATGCATCCTAAAAGCTCTCGTCCTCCGCCCGCCACATCGGGTCGACGATACAGAGAAAGGACAGATCGCCGCTGCCGGTATTTTCGATCCGCTGGAGCGCCCCCGGTGGCACGTAGACGGCCTGCCCCGGGATCACCACGGCGCTCTCGGCATCGATGCGGATCACACCCTCACCCTCCAGGATATAATATACCTCACAGGAACCAGATATGCGGTGAGGCAGGGTGGCCTGGCCGGTTTTTACCACCGCCCGGGCAATGCTGCACCCCATCTGCAGCCTGCCGTCCCGGGCAGGATGCAGCAGTTCGCAGATCATGCTGCGATCCGAAGCGGTGAAACAAGCGCCCTGCTTGCTGTCCCTGATGATCATCTGCCCATCGGCCTCCATACGGTTGCTGATCTCAGTGGTTATTTCAAGCCGGCTTTCTGCTTCATCATCGCCCTCACCTTGAGGGGCAGGCCGAACAGGTTGATGAAGCCCTGGGCGTCCTTGTGGTCGTAAAGCTCGAAGTGGCCGAAGGTGGCGAAACCCTCGTGATACAGGGAGTAAGGCGAGGTGGCGCCGGCCGGAGTGCAGTTGCCCTTGAAGAGCTTCAGGCGTACGGTACCGGTGACTGTCTTCTGGGTCTCGTCGACGAAGGCGGACAGGGCCTCCCGCAACGGGGAGAACCACAGGCCGTCGTAGCAGAGTTCGGCGAAGCGCAGGGCGGCGACCTCCTTGAAGTGCAGAGTGTTGCGGTCGAGGGTCAGGTACTCCAGCTCCCGGTGGGCAAAGTACAGCACGGTGCCGCCAGGGCATTCGTACACGCCCCGGGACTTCATCCCCACCAGGCGGTTTTCCACCATGTCGGTGATGCCCACCCCGTTGGCGCCGGCGATCCGGTTCAGTTCCTGTACCAGCGTCACGGCATAGGTCTCCCTGCCATCGAGTGAACGGGGTACGCCCTCCTCGAAGCCGATCTCCACGTAGGTCGGCTCGTCCGGGGCCTGTTCCGGTGGAGTGATCAGCAGCAGCACGTCACCCGGCGGCTCCTTGGCCGGGTCCTCCAGGTCAGCCCCCTCGTGGCTCAGGTGCCAGATGTTGCGGTCACAACTGTACGGCCGGTCCTTGGCCACCGGGACCTCAATCCCGCGGGCCATGGCGTAATTGATGGCGTCCTCACGGGACCTGATGTCCCAGATGCGCCAGGGGGCGATCACNNTTGAGGGCGGGGTTGAGGGCCTGTACCGAGACGTCGAAACGCACTTGGTCGTTTCCCTTGCCGGTCGCTCCGTGGGCCACGGCGTCAGCGCCCTCGGCCTCGGCGATCTCCACCAGGTTCTTGGCGATCAGTGGACGTGCGAAGGATGTCCCCAACAGGTACTTGCCCTCGTAGATGGCGCCCGCTTTGAGGGTGGGAAAGATGTAGTCCTCCACGAACTCCTTCTTCAGATCCTTGATGTAGATCTTGCTGGCTCCCGCTCTCTTGGCGCGCTCCTCCAGGCCGTCAAGCTCCTCTTCCTGCCCCAGGTCGGCGGCGAAGCAGACCACCTCGCAGCCGAAGTTATCCTTTAGCCAGGGAATGGCCACCGAGGTGTCGAGGCCGCCGGAATAGGCCAGCACAACCTTTTTGATTTCCACGAAAACTCCTCCTCAGCAAATAGTTCTGTGACGCCGCCGCACCGCTTCAGAGCGGGGGCATTAGAGCGGGTAGCCATCTAGTAAATATAGCCCCGGGCTTTCTTAGCGAGATCAGATACGCTGCTGCCAGCAACACGGCACACATGATGAAGATTCCCAGCGGCTCGATGCCATTGATGGTCATGGCGCCGTTCAGGTTGAACAGCCCATGCACGATGATCGCCAGCGGCAGGCTGCCTCCGGTGGCGTTGTAGACTGCGGTCATCAGTACCGTACCGCAGACGAGATAAATGAAATAGAGCGGAAACGAGTAAACGCTCTGCGGGCTGCCGGAGAACAGGAACGCCGGGATGTGCCAGGCACCCCAGATGCAGCCCAGGATCAGGCTGGCCGCCAGCGGGCTGTACCGCCGCTGCAACAGGGGCAGGGCCAGGCCGCGCCAGCCCAGTTCCTCTCCCAAAGGCCCTGTTGTTGAGACCAGGGTGAGCAGCGCCAGGGGCGCCGCCATGGCCAGCGAGTAGCCGATCGCCGGGACGTAGCCGCCGGTCAGGATGGTCAAGTACCGCACGAACAGGTCCATACCCACGAACAGGGCAATCAGCCCCACGTACCACCAGATGCCCACGTTCCAGCGCAGCAGCCTGGCCAGGAAGGACTTCAGCCCTCTGGGGCCGTAGATCCAGGACACCAGGAACACGGCCGCGATGGTTGGGGCGTAGCCGCCGATATAGAGCAGCGGGCTGTCCGGGCCGACTGCCCCGGTCAGCAGCCGGAACTGCGGGGAGAAGACCAGCAACCCCCACAGGCCCCAGTTGATCAGGAAGGTGAGTCCGAAGAATGTTAGCAGCAGCCTGCTGTCTTTCATTGCTACATCAACAAGGCCATGATCGCCTTGTGGGCGTGCAGGCGGTTCTCCGCCTCGTCGAACGCCACCGACTGCGGCCCGTCGAGCACCTCGTCGGTGATCTCATCCCCCCGGTGGGCCGGCAGGCAGTGCAGCACCACGGCGCCGGGAGCGGCCCTGCCCAACAGTTCGGCGTTCACCTGGTAGCGAGAGAAAACCTTGACCCGCTCCGCCCTCTCCGCTTCCTGGCCCATGCTCGCCCAGACGTCGGTGTAGAGGGCGTCAGCGCCAGCAACCGCCTCGAACGGGTCGGTGACGACCTCCAGTTTAACCCCGGTGGCAGCGGCGTCCGCCCGGGCCCCGGCAAGGATCTCCGGTTCCGGCTCGTAGCCCGGCGGGCAGGCGATGGTCATGTGCATCCCCACCTTGGCGCAGATCTGCAGCAGGGAATGGGCGACGTTGTTGCCATCCCCGATGAAGGCCAGTTTCAGGCCGGCCAGCTTGCCCTTGTGCTCCTCGACAGTCATGATGTCCGCCAGTGCCTGGGTAGGATGCAGCAGGTCGGTCAGGCCGTTGATCACCGGGATCGAGCTGTACCGGGCCAGGTCGTCCACATCCGCCTGGTCGAAGGTGCGGATCATGATCCCGTCCAGGTAACGCTCCAAGGTGCGGGCGGTGTCACCGATAGTCTCCCCCCGGCGCAACTGGATGTCCTGGGCGCTCAGGAACAGTGCGTAACCCCCGAGTTGGTACATCCCCACCTCGAAGGAGACCCGGGTGCGGGTCGAGGCCTTGGTGAAGATCATCCCCAGAGTTTTGCCTTTCAACACCGGGTGGGGTATCCCGGCTTTTAGCTCGCTTTTCAAATCGTGGGCAGCGTTTAGTAGGAGCCCGATCTCCTCGCCGCTGAAATCCTTGATCGACAAGTAATCCCTGCCTTTCAGCCTCGTATCCAGGTAAGCGCCAGCCATTTTCCTGCATCCCTCCATATTGGTTGTTAATCGTTGGTTCTGGGTTCAGTCATTACACCTTTGAACTCAGGGTTTGTCGTTGGTTGTCAGACTTGGTCATCACTTGCTTGGTTTTGACAGATTAGCCTTCAGTATTTAGTCCACAGCATCATATTCCTACTTTGAAGCTGCCAGTTCCTGATGTTATCAGTCATTATCACACAGATTGGCCTGGGGGCTGGACCTCCTCAGTAAGAGTTCGTGGCAGATTCAGGTATTCCTGCAGGCACCAGCAGGTTGAACGCGCCCCGTCCTTTCTGGCGCGCAGCACATCCAGCAGCGCCGCCGCCGTGTCCAGAGAGGTCAGACAGGGCACCCGGTACTCGGTGGCAGTGCGCCTCATGATGAATCCGGCCCGCTCCGGGATGCGGCCGCGGGTGGGGGTGTTGATCACCAGTTGCACCTGACCATTCCGGATCAGGTCGAGTGCCGGAGCCAGGTCATCCTTGGACAGGACGTCCTTGACCCGCGGTGCCATGTCCGAAGGACATGGCCCGGTGGAGACTACCGCCCGGTGCTCGATCCCCCTCGCCCGCAGTTCCTGGGCACTATCACCGGTGGCCAGGATCTCGAAGCCCAACTCGGCATAACCGGCCAGGATCGGGATCGCCTCGGCCCGGTCGCGCTCCGCCAGGGAGACCAGCACGCGTCCGCCCAGCGGCACGTTGATTCCCGCCGCCAGCAGGGCCTTGTAGAGGGCCATGCCGTAGTCCGGGTCGATGCCCAGCACCTCGCCGGTGGACTTCATCTCCGG
>PKYJ01000167.1 GCA_003132605.1 Peptococcaceae bacterium
CCCACTGAAGCCTAGAGCCAGTTAATACAGTGGCGTAGCCGCTCTTATCCCACCGCTTTGTAGAAGCGGGGGCATTAGAGCGGGTAGCCATCTATGGTGAGCCATGGAAGACATGTCTTTGTTGACGCCCCGTCCATTTGGCGGGGATGGTGTTGACCGGACTCGTTTCCCCCGCTGCAATCCTCCCTGGGGGATCGCCTCCATTGTGGTAGTTTTTGCTCTTTACCTGGTACTCAGTTTTGCCCTGGGTATCATCATTGCTGTCTTGGATCTGCACACAGGTCTCCAAATTTCACCATCCGCCCTGCTCCTGGCATCGCTGGCCAGCGAGGGCTTGCTGGCGGTGCTGGTGCTTGGCGTCGTCCGGTTCAGGTATCATTCTTCGCTGAGGATCCTGGGCCTATCCGGCACATCCTGGCGGGATCTGCTCTATTATGGTATCTGCAGTGGGTTTGGGATCAGTTTCCTGATGATAGTTTTCATGAGCGTCTTTTTTTCTTTATCCCATCTGCACCCCCAACCCCAGCCGGTGGTGGATCTGATCGTGTCTGTCGCTCACAGCCGGTGGTTGTTTCTCGGTTGCCTGCTGTTGGCAGGTGTTTTCGCTCCGGTCTGCGAAGAGATGTATTTTCGCGGTTTTGTCTATCCTGTGCTCCGCCACCGCTTCGGTATGCCTGCTGCCGTTCTGATCACTTCCTGCCTGTTTGCCGCCATCCACTTCGATCTGGTGCGTTTTCTCTTCCTGGCGCTGCTGGGCGCCTTTTTGGCCATAGTATGCGAAAAAACCAGGTCGCTCCTTCCTGCTATTGCCGCGCACAGCGTTTACAACCTGGCGTCGATCGTCCTGCTCTTTCTGCACTGAGGTAGGGCTATCGCCGCATCAGGGAATGCGTAGACATACCGTATTGGTTGTGGTATAATTGACTAGGATTTGAAATATAAGGGCTTAATGCCCATCCCAATTGAGAAGTAAGCCTTCCGAAGCTTCCTTTTAAATTGGAAAATATCTCTATAATACATCGTACGCCATTTTGGAAACCTATTGACGGAAGTTAGACGTCTATCGAGGTTCACCCGTAGCATTTGTATCTTCGTGAAGGGTTCCTGAAGGTGTCGCTGGGTTCAAGGGCAATGTTCAAGGATGTGAGCCTTAGTGTCTGCATCTTCGTGAAGGATTCCTGAAGAGAGGATGTGCAGGAGATGTATGTTGTAAACTTGGGTACGTACCCTCCTAAGCTGTGTGGAATTGCCACGTTTTCCAAGGACCTGAGGGATAATCTGTCCAGGACGGGAGTCGGCGTCTGGGTCGCGGCTGTTTCAGACGCCGAGTACACTTATGACTATCCTGCCGAGGTGGCGTACGAGATCCGTCAGGAGATAAGAAAGGACTACGCCAAGGCGGCCCGGCAGATCAACCGGTCTACGGAAGCTGACCTGGTGATCGTCCAGCACGAGTACGGGATCTTTGGAGGAGCAGACGGCGTCTACGTGCTGGACTTCACCGACAGCCTGGAAAAGCCCTACCTGCTGGTTGTCCACACGATCCTTTCCTACCCGACAGACAGTCAGAAGGAGATCCTGGGTCACGTGGCCGAAAAAGCGGCGGTGGTCATCTGTATGACCAAGCGCTCGGCGCGCCTGCTGGAATTTGTCTATGCGGTTCCACCGGAGAAGATCTGCATCGTGTACCATGGGGTTCCCGTCTTTCAGGTGAAGGACCGGGAGCAGCTCAAGCAGCGCTACGGCTATGCCGGGCGCCAGGTGATCACCACCTTCGGGCTGATCGGCCCGGGCAAGGGCCTGGAGATTGGCATCAGGGCGCTGCAGGATGTGGTGGTCAGGCACCCGGACGTCCTCTACCTGATCGCCGGCAAGACTCATCCGATGCTGCTCAGGAGAGAGGGTGAACGCTACCGGGAGATGCTGAACGGGCTGATAGCCGTTCTAGACCTGGGCGATCACGTAAAATTTATCAATCACTACATGGAACATGAGGAACTCGGCAACTACCTGTACATGACCGATATCTACCTCAGTCCCTACCCCAACCGCGACCAAGCCGTCAGTGGGACGCTGGCCTTTGCTATCGGGTGCGGGCGAGCGATTGTCTCCACCCCTTACGAATATGCGCTGGCAATGCTGGCCGAAGGGCAGCGCGGACTGATCGCCGCCGATACCACTCCGGAAAATGTCGCCGTCCTGCTCGACCGGGTGCTGTCCAGCCCGATGCTCAAAGCGCAACTGGAGCAGAAGACCGCCCGGTTGGGCAAGATCATCGGTTGGCCTTACGTGGCGGCGCAGTATGCTAACCTGGCCACGAGAATCGTCAATCTGGGGCTTGTGGATTGTAAGCTCCGCCTCCTGAGCGCGCCCGGTCCACCGGACCCGGCGCCGCCGCTTGCGGGCGTGGGAGCGGGAACACCTCATACATTCCTATAGGAGGGTGTCTGTTGTGACCATTGATTACCGCCACTTGAAACGGATGACTGATGAGGGCGGCATGCTCCAGTTTGCCAGGTTGAACATGCCTGACACTGACAGCGGTTATACCGTGGATGACAATGCCCGGGCGCTGTTGGTGGCCCTGAACATGGAGGGAGAAGAGCGCCGGGAGCTTGTGGGCGTCTATATGCGCTTTCTCGATGCCGCCCAACAAACTGATGGCAGATGGTGCAACTGGAAACTGAACGGTCGTTTTGTGACCGCTATAGATTCCGACGACAGCCAGGGCAGAGCGTTTCTGTCCTGCTGCGCGGCTTCCCTGTGCGAACTGCAGGACGTCAGGGAGGCGGGGCGGAGGATGGCGCTGCGGGCGCTGCCGGCGCTGGTCGCTCTGAAATGGCCCCGGTCAGTGGCCTACACCCTGCTGGGGATCTGCCTGAACCCCGGCCTGTCTGACCGGCGGAGCGGGGCGCTGGCGGGCGTCGCCCGGGATTTTTCCAACTACCTGATCGGCCTCTACGACAGATCCAGACACCGGAACTGGCATTGGTTCGAGGATGACCTGACCTACTGCAACGGTATCCTCCCGCATGCCCTATTTGCATACTACTCCTTTGCCCAGGATCGGAAAGCCCTGCGGGTGGCCCGGGATACCCTGGGGTTCCTTACAGATGCCCTGTTTGCCAGAGGCTATCTGAGCATTGTCGGAAACCGGGGCTGGTGGCACCGGGGTACAGAGATACCCTGCTATGACCAGCAGCCGGTCGATGCCTGCTCCACGGCCCTGGCCTACGCCCGGGCCTTCCGGGCGACAGGGGACAGCCAGTACCGGTCATTGGCCGAACTTGCCTATAGTTGGTACCAGGGTAGCAACATCAACCGGATCAGCCTCTATGATGCAACCACCGGGGGTTGTTACGACGCCCTGATTCCAGACGGGGTCAACCTCAACCAGGGGGCCGAGTCCCTGCTGTCATTGCTTTTGTCCCAGCAGGTGATCAGCGGAATGACATCGACGGGACAGGATACGGAAATTAGAGGCCGGACGCAAGAAGCCGGAAGCCAGAGTTAGAAGCAAGGTCATCAGTCGACTACTTAAAGGCGAGCGAAAGTGCCGCCTTGTTTGTGAGCGAGGCAAACATTGTTGGTACCCGCGAAACGTAGATTAGGAAATGAGAAATTGGAAGCAAAGAAAAAGAGTCCGACATCAGACTTCCTGCATCCGGCTTCCGTTAACGAGCCGCAGCAGTTTGTGCTAGGTGTCAATTACTGGCCGGCGGCCAAGGCCATGTCCTGGTGGCAGGATTTCGACGCTGCGGAAGCGGAAGCGGATTTCGGCAGGATGGCGGCCAGCGGCCTGAGAACGGTAAGGATCTTCCTGCTCTGGGAGGACTTTCAGCCGTCCCCGTCCAGGATATCGGGCGCTGCCCTGCGCCATCTGGTGCGCCTTGCAGATATCGCTGCAGACTGCGGCGTTTTAATCATGCCCACCTTTTTCTGCGGACACATGAGCGGTGTCAACTGGCTGCCCGGTTGGATGCTGGCGCCTGGCAGAGGAACAGGGCGCTTTCCGGTGTGGTCAGGGGGACGCCAATTGGTTGCCGGTATCCGCAACTGGTACAGCGACCGGGAGGCGATTGGCGCCCAAAGGTTGCAGTGCCGTGAGGTGGCCCGCGCCCTGGCCGGCCATCCGGCGGTGTGGGCGTACGACCTGGGCAACGAGTCTTCCAACTGCGTGATCCCCCCGGACCGGAACGCCGCCCGGCAGTGGCTGGAAGCCATGGTGGGTGAGATCAGGCAAAACAGCGGCAATTGCCGGGTTACTCTAGGCATGCACGCCGAAGATCTGGAGGACGACCGGCATTTGTGGCCCCAGGATGCAGCGGCCTGGGGTGATTTTCTGTGCATGCACGGTTATCCCTTTTACCTGTCGTGGGCAGGCGAATCCGATGTGCTGGTGCTTCCCTTTCTGGGTCTGTTGACGCAATGGCTGGGGGGCAAACCGGTGTTGTTCGAGGAGTTCGGGGCGCCCAGCCGCCCGGTGCTGCCTCCGTACTCCGGAGAAATGGACCTGGCCGGGTGCAAGACTCCCCTGTGGCCGGAAAACAACGTGGCCGGCTATTACCGGCAAGCCCTGGAGATGCTTTGCCAGGCGGGGATGACCGGCGCCATGGCCTGGTGCTACGGCGATTATCACCCCAGCCTATGGTCCCGTCATCCTCTGAAAGACAATCCCCACGAGAGATATTTCGGCCTGTTCAGGCACGACGGGTCTCCCAAGCCCGCGGTGCAGGCCTTCAGCGAGTTTGCCAACTGTCTGGCTGCAGGCGGGGGCCCAAAAACGGACCCGGAGGCGGGTACCTGGCTCCGGGGCGAGGACCGGGAGCGCTATTACGACAGCCCCCGGACAGAGTTGCCCAGGCTCTATCTTAAATACAAAGAATGGTTGGAGGTTGAATCGTGAAGGTCGCTCTGTTGTCTCCGATTGCCTGGAGGACACCCCCCAGGCATTACGGCCCCTGGGAGCGGGTGGTCTCCCTGCTCTGTGAAGGTCTGGTGGACCGGGGGATCGATGTGACCCTGTTTGCCACCGGTGACTCCATCACCAGGGGGAAGCTGGATTTTGTCTGCCCCGTGCCCTATGAGGAGGACCCGGCCATCGACCCCAAGGTCTGGGAGTGCTTGCATATAGCCCATCTCTTCGAGCGGGCGGCGGAGTTTGACCTGATCCACAACCACTACGATTTTCTCCCCCTTACGTACAGCCGACTGGTTCACACGCCGGTGGTCACCACCATTCACGGTTTCTCCTCTCCGAAAATCTTGCCGGTTTACCAGCGATACGCCGGGACGAATCACTACGTTTCGATCAGCAATGCCGATCGCCATCCGTCCCTTAACTATATCGCCACCGTCTACCACGGGATCGACCTGGAATCATTTCCGTTTGTCGGTGAGGCCGGCAGCTACCTGCTCTATTTCGGGCGCATCCATCCGGACAAGGGGACGGCGGAGGCGATCGAGATCGCCCGCATCTTCGGGATGCCCCTGGTGATCGCCGGGATTATACAGGACCGGATGTATTTTGAGGAAGAGGTGG
>PKYJ01000033.1 GCA_003132605.1 Peptococcaceae bacterium
AGAGCGGGTAGCCATCGGTAAAAGCAGGATTTTGACCTCAGGGCAACGAAAAAATAAGGAATAAGATGTCGTTTCCAGTTAAAATGCCCAAGTGCAGGCGTGAGCGTCTGCTGCCAATGTCCGGTGAATACCAACCATTATTTTAGAAGGTGACCTCATGGAAGTGTCATTCTGGCGCAAACAACTGTTGTCGGTCTGGGATATCTGGGAGAGGTTCTTCGGTGAACTGAACCATATACAGAAAATCCGGCCCGATGGATTGTTTCGCCTGAGCACTCACCTCTACCACGGGCCTGCGCTGGAGCTAAATGATGGCACCCCGGTCAGGCCGGGCGACCTGGTGGGTGAGATACACCTTTCCAGCCCCGACGCCCTGAAACTGCAGCTCAAGTACAGCAGCCGGGTCAAGGCAGCCATCGCCACCAGGAAGGCGCTGATGCAGGACCTGGCCTGCCTGGCGGCAGGGGTGGCGCGTGAACCGGGCATGGCGGAGGTCAAGGCCCTCTATTCCATCACCATGCTGTACCACGGCGCACGAGTTCTGGGCTTCGAGGATCGGGAGTTTGGGAACCGGGTGCAGCGCTGGCTGTACACCCTGGGAGAGGGGCTTTTGCTCGTCATCTATCATCCGGCAGGTGTCTTCCGGTTATGGCAGGGACGTCAGGATCTTACCATCAAATACATCTGGATGTCCCGCCAAAAGCTGCTGCGCGATTTTCTACCCGCCATTGAGAAGTGAGAAGCCTCAAACATGAGCGCTGGAGTCACTATTTAGGAAGGGGGGATGGCCTGGAATGTGGGAATACCTGGTAGGCGTTATCAATGAGCCGGTGCGGACGCTCCGCGAGGTTGCCGAGAAGCGGTTGTGGAAAGAGAGCTTGCTGCTGGTCATAGCGATCACCCTGATCGGAGGAGCGGTCAGCATCGTCTCTCTTAAAATGAACCCGCCGGCGACTTCCAACCTATCATCGGATCCCACGCTTGCGCACTTCTTCTCAACTTTTTATTCCCCGGCTGTTTTTTTCCCTTTTATGCTGGTGAGCGGCATTTTGAGCTGGTTCATTGCCGGAGCCATCTACTACGGATTCAGCAGGCTGTTCAAGGGACAGGGAAGCCTGCCTGGCATGCTGGCCAGCCTGGGGTTTGCCGAGATCCCTTCACTGGTAAGCGCCCCGCTCACGGCCCTGGCTCTATTGCTCGGCCCGGCCTGGATATTCGTCAGCTACGTACCTGGCTTCGTAGCGGGGATCTGGATCCTGGTGCTGGACGTGCTGGCAATCAGGGAGAGCCAGCACCTCGACACCGGGCAGGCTATCGGAGTGCTGTTGATCACTGTAGCCGCCCTGTTCGTGCTGATCATTATCATCGCAGCGATTGCCGCCATTGCGACCGGCTCTGCCGCCAGTTAAGCCCGTCCCCTCTCCGCTTTCCACACCGTTAGGCCATCCGCCGTCTTAAGGCGCCTGCAGGCTGTAGCCAGCATTCGCTGCCACGTTTGACACGTCTCATTAAGAAGCATAAAATACCAACTGAACAGCCTTGAAGGCGCCTCACACATCTCAACTGGAAGGTGAAACAATGAGGCAGATTCCCGGAGACTTTGAATTGTCGGCCAGGATGTTTCTGACCATGTTCCTGCTGGCCGCCCTCTATCTGGTGTTCGCCATCGTGCTCTTCAACGCCGGCGTCAGCTTCACCTGGATGATCGTCATCGTCGGGGCGATGCTGCTGGCGCAGTACTACTTTTCCGACCGGATGATACTGCTCTCCACCGGTGCCAAGGTGATCAGCCCGGAGCAGGCGCCCGAGCTGCATGCCATGGTCTACCGCCTGGCGGTCCAGGCCGGAGTGCCCAAGCCGAAGGTGGCCGTGGTTCCCACCCCGGCGCCCAATGCCTTTGCCACCGGCAGGAGCCCCGGGCACGCCGTGGTGGCGGTGACCCAGGGTCTGCTCGACCGTCTGAACCCGCAGGAGATCGAGGCGGTGCTGGCCCACGAAATGACCCACGTGCGCAACCACGACATGGTTGTGATGACCCTGGCCACCTTCTTCGCCACGGTGGCCTCGTTCCTGATGCGTTATTTCCTCTTCTTTGGCGGTGGTCTCGGAGGAGGCGGGCGCGACCGGGAGAACCAAAGCGGTGGAGGCGTGGCGGTGGTCTACCTGGTGTCGCTGCTGGTCTGGGCGCTCAGCTTCTTCCTGATCAGGGCGCTCTCCCGCTACCGGGAATACGCCGCCGACCGGGGCTCCGCCTACCTGACCGAGGCGCCGGCCAACCTGCGGAGCGCCCTGATCAAGATCAGCAACACGCAGTTGGGCCGCCAGCCGGTAATGGGCCAGACCGACGCCGTCAACGCCCTCCTGATCGTCCCATCCCTGAAGGGAGCCGGGGAATTTTTCGGCGAACTGCTTTCCACCCACCCGTCCCTGAAGCACCGCCTGGCCTACCTGGAAGAACTGGAGCGCCAGATCAACCGCTGATAGTGGCCACCGCCCAGGCAGCAATACCCTCCTTGCGCCCGACGAAGCCCAGCCCCTCGGTAGTGGTCGCCTTGATCCCCACGTTGCCCGGCAGTATCCCCAGCACAGCCCCGACCCGCTGCTGCATAGCGTCAATGTAGGGCGCCAGGTGCGGTGTCTCTGCCGCAATCACCAGGTCAACCTGGCAGACCATATAACCGGCAGCGGCCAGGATGCTCCTGACATCGGCCAGCAGGGCGAGGCTGGGAGCATCCTTCCACCGCGGGTCACCCGGCGGGAAATAGTGCCCGATATCCCGCAGCCCGGCGGCGCCCAGGCAGGAGTCCATCAGAGCATGCAGAGCCGCATCGGCGTCCGAGTGCCCGGCCAGGCCGGGCCCCTCCGGAATCTCCACTCCTCCCAGGATAAGGGTACGCTCCGGGTCAAAGTGATGCACGTCGTAGCCGATACCTACCCTCAAAGGAAGAACCGGCGCCAGGGAACCCGGCGCGGCGCCATCTTGGTTGCCAGCACGAACATTGTAGGCACCCCACCCTCCGGTTGGGATGGGCCGGTCGTGGACAAGGCACCGCCGGGCGCGCTGCCCCAGGATCGCCTGGGCAATCCGCAAGTCCTCAGGGGTGGTCACCTTGAAGTTGTCATAGCTCCCGCGGTAGACCTCCACCGACACCCCCAGGCGCTCCACCAGGGAGGCGTCGTCTGTGCCCGAAAAGCCGTCCCGCTCCGCCTCGGCATAGGCCCGGAGCAGCAGATCACGCTGGAAGACTTGGGGGGTCTGGACGATCCACAACCCGTCCCGGACCGGAGTCTCCCTGACTATCCCTGATGAATCCACCATTTTGACGGTGTCCTTGACCGGGACCGCCACCACCACAGCCGCCCCCGGGTACCCGGCAGCCGCGGCGCGTTTTACCGCCCCCTCCAGCAACTCGACAGACAACAACGGCCTGGCGGCATCGTGCACGGCCACCAGGCCAAAGTTTTGCAGCGCCCGCACTCCGGCTGCCGCCGATTCCTGCCGCGAGAGGCCGCCAGGCACTACAGCGACCAGCTTCTGCAAGCCGTAGGGGGCCAGCAGAGCACGGCAGAAGGCCATCTCTTCCGGGGGCGCCACCACTATGTAGGCGTCCACCGCAGCCGCAGCCTCGAAGGTGATGATACTGTGCAAAAGCAATGGCCGGTCGCCGAGAGGGAGGAAAGCCTTGTTGATGGGGGCTCCCATCCTCTCGCCCCGACCGGCCGCCAGGATCACGCCGCCGACCTTATCCAATCACTTTCACCTCTTGATAGCGGCGAGGGTGCGAAGAAGCATCCTTGGCCACGATCTTCGGTTTGGCGAAGATCATCCGTCCCGCCGAGGTCTGCAGCACACTGGTGACGACCACCGGAATGTTCTGCCCGATGTAGCGTTTGCCGTTTTCGATCACGATCATGGTGCCGTCCTCCAGGTAGGCGATCCCCTGTCCCACTTCCTTGCCGTCCCGGATGACGTCAACCGCTCCGATCTCCTCGCCGGGCAAGTACAGCGGCTTGACCGCATTGGCCAGCTCGTTGATGTTCAACACCTTGACGTTTTCCAACTCGGCCACCTTGTTCAGGTTGTAGTCGTTGGTGACGATAGGAGCATCCAGGCGCTTGGCAATCTTCAGCAGCATGGCATCAACCTCGCTGTTTTCCAGCCTCTCGAAGTCCCGCACGTCAATCCTGATTCCATGCTCCTTGCGCATCTTATTGAGAATGTCCAAACCGCGACGCCCCTTGTTGCGCCTGAGCAGGTCGGAGGAATCGGCAATGTGCTGGATTTCTTCCAGGACAATACGGGGCACGATCAGCGTCCCCTCCAGGAAACCGCTCCGGCAGATGTCGGAGATCCGTCCATCGATGATGACGTTGGTGTCGAGTATCTTGCAATTTCCCCGTCCACCCTCACCCTTCGTCTTACTCGTCTTGAAAAGGGAGAACAGGCCGTTCACGTCGTCCTTCTTCCTCAAACCCGCGATCAGCCCAAGATAACCCAACAGCAGGCTGGCCACTATGTAAACGTAGAGGCCAGCCACGGGAATGCGGGCCAGGGAAGCTCCTAATAAGTTGGCAATTACAAGACCTACGATGATTCCAAAAGCACCGCCAACGAGATCTTGCATCGGGGTTCGCTGCAGTCTGCTTTCGAAAAACCTGATCATCCGCAGCATGACCCGAATCAGCCAGGGAGCGAGCAGGAATGTGGCCAATGCAAAGACGAGCGCGATTACTGCGAGAAAAATGTACCAGGTATGGCCGGCCGTTGGCATGAAGCTCCCGGTGATCTCCAGGCTCCTGACCAGGAAGCCTATTGATAATCCGATTACTCCCCCGATCAGACCTAAAACGATCTTAAAGATACGTTGTGCCATTTTTTCACCTCCTTTCCATAAATACTGATATACCCTTATTCTGGATAAACCACAATCCCATTATACGTAAAATACTCCTTGACCGCAAGGGCAGGCCCCTAATTTTCCCGATGACTATCCACTCTAACTTCGCTTGATGTCCCCCACCTCTTACCGGTGGCGGGTTCTTCCGCCTTCGCGGGGCACCCGACCGGCTCGACGCAAGCCAAGCTTACTTTATCTCCCGGCTCCAGGCGGTAGTCTGGGCGGAAGACGGAGATCAAGACGGAATTGACAACGGAGACGGCAGAACACTATAATGAACCTAACAGTTTATCAACGAAGAGGAGGCCTGCATAATTGAAGGATCTGATTTGTGATGAATTCCAGAATACAGTATCCGAACTGCTCATGCGCCACCACAGTGTTCTGGACGTCCTCTCGAAACTTCATGAAGCCTCAGCCCGCATCAACCGGGCTACCGTAAAATCAGTCACCGGCTGTGGCTGCATCCAGATCGATGCCAAGAAGAAACCAATCCCCCCCGATGTGTCGCTCCTCGACCTCAAGGACTATTTCGAAAGCCACCTGCGCGGCGAACTCTGCCCCAGTTGCCGGGAAACCATTGAGACCGAGGTCGGCAGAGACCTCTTCTACCTGACAGCCCTCTGCAACCTGCTCGACCTGAACCTCTACGACATCTTCCTCAAGGAACACAAAAAGTGCACCACCCTGAGAGTCTTTAACCTGACGTAACAAAGCAAGATATGTGCAGTGCGTCCCCATATCCGATTATGACATCACAGAAAGCATGGCCTCGCCCTGTTTTTTTGCTTACCCGTATTTTGCCCGTATTCGCTCAGATGTAGCGGTCGAGCATGACCTGCTCCTGAATGCGGCGCATGCCACTCTTGATCGCCCGGGCGATCAAGAGTGGCANNTTGATCGCCCGGGCGCGGGCCTCTCCAATCCCATCCACGGCGTCCAACTCCTCGATGGAGGCCTTGACAATGTTCTGGAGCCTGGCAAATTTTTGGACCAGGTTTTCGATGATCAGGGTGGGCAGTTTGGGGATCTTGTGAAGGATCCGGTAGCCGTGAGGAAACACCGCCAGGTCGAGAATGCCTGCTGCAGCCCCGTAGCCCAGAGCCCGGCTGAAGTTGGACAGTTCCAGCAGCTCCTCCGAAGAGCAATTGCCCAGGTACTGCTTGACCTCGGCCATCGACCTGTCGCTGCTGGCGTTGTAGTCCTGGATCACATAGAGAAGTTCCTCCTCCACGTTTGCCACCAGCTCCTCCGCCTGCATGGTCACCAGCCGGCCTTCAACCCCAAGTTCCACGATGTAGCCCTCCAGCTCCCGCACGATCCGCATCACCATCTCCCCGCGCTGTACCACCTTGGCCACGTCGAAGACTGTCACCAGTTCTTCGAACTCCAGGGCAGTCAGGTTGACCAGGGCCTTGTCGAGCACCCGCTTGTACCGCTCCAGGGTCTGGATCGCCTGGTTGGCCTTGGACAGGATCATCTCGATCTCCCTGAGGATATAGCGCATGTGCCCCCTGTACAGGGTGATCACTACCCGCCGGTGGGAGATGGCAATCACCAGGGCGCCGGTCTGGATGGCAAACCGCTGGGCGGTGCGGTGCCTGATCCCTGTCTCGTCCGAAGGCAGCATGGGGTCTGGAACGAGTTGGGTATTGGCGTAG
>PKYJ01000057.1:0-1775 GCA_003132605.1 Peptococcaceae bacterium
CGGGTTATGAGCCCGACGAGCTGACCACTGCTCCACCCCGCATCGCCAAAACCCATTATCCATGAAAAACAACACCCTGTCAAGGCACCTCCGTAACTGCGCAACTGCGGATCAGTTCCCTTTCTTGCAAGCCGAATCGTAATCCGGGTGCAGGGACGGTTGCTAGCAGTCTATTCAGGCACCCTTGTAACGGCCCCGGTACTGGCAGATGTCACCAAGTACGCATAACGCGCCAGGTAGCTTTTGCCGGTAACCTTGGGAAGCGGAGCGGTCCATCTTTCCCTACGGGCTGCGATCGCTTCATCCGAAAGCATGAGCGTGATTTTACGGGCTGGTATGTCGATCTCGATCAGGTCCTCATCCTGCACCAGGGCAATGGGGCCGCCCTCCGAGGCCTCGGGTGAAACGTGCCCGACACAAGCGCCGCGTGTTCCACCGGAAAAACGGCCATCGGTGATCAACGCCACGTCCTTGTCCAGTCCCATGCCGGAAATGGCGGCCGTCGGGCTGAGCATCTCCCGCATCCCCGGTCCGCCCTTGGGACCCTCGTACCGGATGACTACCACGTCGCCCTTGTTGATCTTGCCTCCGGTAATGGCGTTGAAGGCCTCTTCCTCACCGTCGAACACCCGGGCTGGGCCCCGGTGCACGAGCATCTCTCTGGCCACCGCCGACTGCTTGACCACCGCCCCATCGGGCGCCAGGTTCCCCCTCAGGATGGCGATACCGCCCTCCTTATCGTAGGGGTCGTCCAGCGGACGGATAACCTTCGAGTCCCTGACCGCCGCCTTGCTGATGCCCTCTTCCAGTGTATCACCGGTAACGGTCTTTTCCTTTAAAGATAACAGGCCCTGATCGCCCAACTGCTTCAACACGGCAGAAACACCGCCGGCCATGTACAAGTCGAATATCCTGTCGGTGCCGCCGGGGCTTAGCTTGCAAATATTGGGAACATGAACGCTGATCTCGTCAAATACCTCCAACTCGAGGGGCACTTCGGCCTCATTGGCGATAGCCAACAGATGCAGCACCGTGTTGGAAGAACCCCCGAGCGCCATATCCAGGGCGATGGCGTTGCGGAAGGCGTTTGCAGTCATGATGTCCCGCGGGCGGATATTGTTGCGCACCAGTTCCATGACCTGCTGGCCGGCCTGCTTGGCCAGAGCCTTACGCCTCCCGTAGGGCGCCGGTATGGTGCCGTTGCCGGGCAGAGCGATGCCTAAGGCCTCCGCCAGGCAGTTCATGGTATTGGCGGTGAACATCCCGGCGCAACTGCCACAGGTTGGGCAGGCGTTCTGCTCCATGTCGTCCAGTTCCTCTTCGCTGATCGCCCCCCGGGCAAACGTCCCTACGGCTTCAAACACCCCTCTCACCAGGTCGACCTTCTCTTCCCGGTGGTAACCGGTGAGCATGGGGCCGCCGCTGACATAGATGGCGGGGATATTCAGCCGCGCCGCTGCCATCAGCATTCCCGGAACGATCTTGTCGCAATTGGCTATCATGACCAGACCGTCGAACTTGTGGGCCACCACCATGGACTCGATGGAATCGGCTATCAGCTCGCGGGTGGCCAGCGAGTACTTCATGCCGTCGTGGTTCATGGCTATGCCGTCACAGATTCCGATCACCGGAAACTCTACCGGTGTGCCGCCTCCGGCAGCGACTCCCAACTTGGCCGCCTGGGCCAGATCCCTCAGGTGAATGTGGCCGGGGACGATCTCGCTGAAAGAGTTAACAACGCCTATCAGCGGTTTTTTCAGGTCGTCCTTGGTGTA
>PKYJ01000057.1:1782-5804 GCA_003132605.1 Peptococcaceae bacterium
GCCGCCACTTTCTTTGACTGAAACGTGGCCGCTAACGGTTGAATATGGCTGGTGTCATTCAGACCGTGGATTATGTAACCATGTTGGTCGTCCTCTTCAATCACGTTAATGGCGCAGGTATCTTGCCGGAGTGACCAGAAGTGGGAGTTGTCCAGGCCGAGCAGGGCGCACATGAGCACCTTGTTGACTACCCGGTGGCTCACCGCCACCACGTTCTGCCCCGGATGACGCCCGGAGATCTGCTTGAGGGCTTGCAATGCCCGGGTCTTGACGTCGTCCAGGCTCTCCCCCTCCTCGAAGCGCACCTTTTGGGGAGCGGTGGTCCATAACCCGTAAACCCCCGGGCACTGCTCTTTGACCTGATGGTGGCTCATGCCCTGCCAGATCCCGTAATCGATGTCGGCCAGGGCGGGTTCGATAATCACTGACAATCCGTGGGGCTCGGCAATCAGCCTGGCGGTATCATAGGCCCGGCTCAGCGGGCTGGAATAGACCGCGGAGAGTTCCAGGCGCCTGAGCGCATCGGCGGTGAGCCGGGCTTGTTCCAGCCCATGCTCGTTTAGCTCCACGTCAAACCGGCCGCGGAAGATCTCGTCTTTATTCCAGGCGGTTTCACCATGCCTGATCAGAAAAAGGCGCATTTTCTTCTATCCCTCAGTATAAATTGATTCTTGTAAAAATGTTAGCACTTTCTTGAAGCCTGTCAACGCTTTGCAGCTTTATTTATCATGCTCTGTCAAAAGTCATATTCAAAGAGGCGCCTTTGTTTTACCGCGACAAGGAGTTGGGCTCCAGGACGTAGAATCTATCCTGAAAACTGGGGTGAGAATCGACCGGAGCATTCCGGCCGGTGGGGAGGGCTGTGCAGATGGACTACGTCTGGGTGGGACTGGGCGGCATCATAGGGGCACTGTCCCGCTATTACATCGGAAATGCATTCGCGCTCTGGTTTGGCCTTGCCTTTCCCTACGGCACCATGTTCATCAACATCACCGGGAGCATGCTGCTCGGCCTGATCCAGGTGCTGGCCATGGAGCGCTTCCTGTTCAGCCCCCGTTTCCGGTTATTCTCCGGGGTCGGCTTCTGTGGGGCATATACCACCTTTTCCACCTTTACGAAGGAAACCCTCAATCTCCTGCAGGCGCACCCCGGAGTCGCGTTGCTGTACTGCTCAGGTTCGGTCATCTGCTGCCTGCTGGGATCCTGGCTGGGAATGGTCGCCGGACGCTTGCTGTTTGCCCGCTGGCCTATCTCTGGAAGATATTTGGATGCCGGGTCTTGAACCTCTACCCCTGCCGTGATGCCAGGTCGAACCGGGTGCGCAAGGGTCGCAGCGTCGGGTGCCCGCCTCGGGTCCCGTTTTAGCGGACGCGGGGCGGCTGTTTCGCCCGACCGCGCCGGAAAAGGCCGACTGAAACAACGATAACGAACCGAAGCGAGGAGAGGCCATGCTGCCATTGCTGCTTGGCATCAGCGCCGGAGGGGTGCTCGGGGCGATTGCCCGCTACCAGTTGGGGCGGTCGATTATGGGCCGGTGGGGCCGGGTGTTCCCGCTGGGTACCTTCATCATCAATATTACCGGCTCTTTTGTGCTCTGCTTCCTGGCCGGCTTGCTGGCAGCCGGGTGGCACTTTCCTTCCTGGCTGTATGCAGGGATGACCACCGGGTTCTGCGGGGCGTATACCACCTTTTCCACGTACGCATACGAAACCGTCAAGCTGGCTGAGGACGGCGAGCAACTGACAACCCTTGCCTATGTGCTGGGCAGCGTACTGGCCGGTCTGGCTGCAGGCTGGCTGGGCTTTCTGGCAGCAGGGCGACTATAGTCCCACCTGTGAGGAGGAAGGAAGATGGAATTGCAACCTGTGAAGCTATTGAAGATCTACACCGGGGAGAACGAGCACTGGCAGGGCACCGTCCTCTACCACGCCCTGATGCTCAAGTTCCGGGAGCTGGAACTGGCCGGGGTTACTGTCTACCGGGGCATGGAAGGATACGGCCCCGAAAAGCAGCTGCGGACCAGCCGCATCCTGGACCTGTCGGCAGATCTGCCGGTGATCCTGGAGGTGGTTGAGACCGAAGAGAACATCAACCGCATCCTGCCGCTGGTGAAAGAGATGGTCAAGAAGGGCATCGTCGTCATCCAGGATGCCGAAATGATCAACGGAGCCTAGCCAGAGACCGATGCAAGGTTGTATGCTTTATCCGCAACAGGCACCACCGCCCGCCGGGTGTCCGTGTAGTGGGCGCGGCGCCCGGCGGGCGGTGTACGTGGCGGCACGCTTGCTCTTGTCCTCCGTTTAGGCGCTGGTACCCATGCCAATACCCCGCTTATTTAAATTTTTTCAGCGGGTTTTCAAAAATGGCGGACTTGCCCAACTGTTGCTCGATCTCCAGCAACCGGTTATATTTGGCAATGCGCTCGCTGCGGCTGGCCGAACCTGTCTTGATCTGCCCGCCTCCCATCGCCACCGCAAAATCGGCCAGGAAAGCATCTTCCGTCTCCCCGCTGCGGTGGGAAACGACATAGCCCCACCCAGCCCTATGGCAGAGATTGATCGCCTCGATGCTCTCCGTCACGGTGCCGATCTGATTTAACTTGATCAGCACGGCATTGGTGCTTTTCTCCTTGATGCCGCGATCAATAAACTTGACATTTGTAACATAGAGATCGTCGCCGACAATCTGGATTCTTTGCCCCATAACTGCTGTCTGCCTCTGAAAACCGGCCCAGTCATCTTCAGCCAGACCATCCTCGATCGATACGATCGGATACTTGTCCAACCAGCCCCTGTATAGCCCGGTCATCTCGTCACTGCTCTTGATTCCCTGGCCTGATTTCGCTAGGTTGTACCTACCGTTCTCATAAAAGGAACTGGCCGCCGGGTCAAGGGCAAGGGCAATATCCTTGCCAGGCTGATAGCCTGACGTTTCGATGGCCTCGACGATCACCTCGCAGGCCTCGTCGTTGCTCTTCAAATTGGGGGCGTACCCCCCCTCGTCACCGACGCTGGTGGCATAACCCTTCTTCTTTAATATTTTTCCGAGCGCATGGAAGGTTTCCGCCCCATAGCGCAAGGCCTCGGCAAAATTCGGAGCGCCTAAGGGCATGATCATAAACTCCTGTAAATCAACGCTGTTATCGGCATGTTTTCCGCCATTCAGGACATTCATCATAGGGACGGGAAGCTTGACAGCCCCTGCGCCCCCCAAGTAGGCGTACAGAGACAATCCCATGGCGTCGGCTGCCGCTCTGGCCACCGCCATGGACACCCCTAAAATCGCGTTGGCCCCCAGCTTGCTCTTATTGGGCGTACCATCAAGCTCGATCATCAGGTGGTCGATCTCCACCTGGTTCGAGGGGTCCATGCCCACCAGCTCTTTGGCGAGAAAATCGTTCACGTTGGCGACCGCCTTCAGAACACCCTTGCCACCATATCTTTTGTTGTCGCCATCCCGCAATTCTATGGCCTCATTCTCCCCCGTAGAAGCCCCGGATGGGACCGAGGCCGCCGCAGCAATGCCGCTTTCCAGGCCGACAAAGACGCGCACGGTGGGGTTGCCCCTGGAATCGAGTATTTCCATGGCTTTTACAGACTTGATCCTGTCGTTCATTTTCTAGCTCCCTTCTAATTGATCCTCGTCATATAGTTTTACTTGAATTATACGCTTTCATGTCATCAAAGACCTGCCGCAAATCAAAAACCCAAAACAAAAACCCCAGAGGCATCCGGGGTTGTCGTCAAGCTGACCGCCCTCGGGCGGCCGGTTCTTACGGCTCTATGCCTGCTATTGAACCGGAAAGCTGCGAGACCAGGCGATGTTATTGTCGTCTGCAGTCGGAAGCCGCAGGTAATCCTGGGCGGCCTGCTCAATTGTCTCCAATTCGACCATATCGTTGGTGTAACCGTCATCCAGCATAAACAACATCCAATGTCACCTCCTGCCACTAGTTTGCTCCCCGGAGCCAATTTCTAACCGTGGCAGGAAAAACCGATGTCTCACAGATGACTACCCGCTCT
>PKYJ01000091.1 GCA_003132605.1 Peptococcaceae bacterium
GGGGGATTGCTTTTCCCCCGCTGAAGCTTAGAGCCAGTTGACTAGCGGCTAGTCATCTGTAATAAACCTCTCCCCAAGGTAGGTATTCGTTTCTCACTTCTAAACCTGAAGTGGGATAACGGCATTTTGAACATACCGTTTTTTTTAACAGAGAAACTAGGGGAATTAACCAAGTTGGTTTAAAATAGACGCACGCAGGGATCAAGCTGTAGCTTTTGTACTATGATGGTTTAAATGCTCAGCATTTCTAAAATGAATTCGAGGAGGAAGTGCCATGTCGAATAAATCCGGAGATTACGAGGACACCGCTGTCGCTGCAGAAAAAGCGGGCTTCAAGGTAACTGTCGCCAAGAATGGCCCATACCTGGTTTCGGGCAACCTGCCGCTGAAGAAGGAGATTATAGTATCTGACAAGGATGGCGAATCAGTCGCCTGGTGTGATGGCGAGAAGTATCCGGATCGGGATCGGTATGCCCTCTGCCGCTGTGGCAAGTCTGGCAGCAAGCCCTTCTGTGACGGAGCTCACGAGGATGTCGGATTTGATGGCAATGAGATGGCCGCCGCGGTCCCCTATAATAAACAGGCGGCAGCCTTTGATGGACCCGAGCTGGTGTTGACCGATGCCCAGAATTTGTGCGCTGTCACTCGTTTTTGTCATCCAGGCGGGGGTACATGGCGGTTGACCCAGAGATCCAGTGATCCTGAGGCGAAAAAGCAGGCAATTCAGGAAGCTTGTAATTGCCCCTCGGGAAGATTGGTGGTCTGGGACAGAAAAACCCGCCAGGCGTTTGAGCCTGATTTTGAACCATCCATCAGCCTGATCGAAGACCCGGAGAAGAAGGTGAGCGGACCGATCTGGCTCAAAGGCGGCATCCCCCTGGAATCATCCTCCGGTACACGCTATGAGACCAGGAACCGGGTCACCCTGTGCCGTTGCGGCGGATCCCGGAACAAGCCTTTTTGCGATGGCACCCATTGCGAAAATGGCTTCGATGACGGGGATGAGAGCATCCGGAAATAGCGGATAGTATTTTCGGCGGTATAATTTCCAAAAGAGAAAAACAAATAACACACAGACCTCTTATTAGGGGGTCTTATTTTCGTCCTGGCAAAGGTATGGTTCCTTTGCAGGACGCTGCGTAAACCTGCCAGGGCAGGAAAAAGAACGGGGCCGTCGAACTTAAAGAGGGGAAAGCGAGCATCCGCAATAGGGGACATTCCTCGATGAGGCGTGTCCCCACACCTTAAAAATAGACGATTGCGATTTTCTTTTTTTGGTTGACATGGCGGATTATAAGGTACAATATGGATGTGCACATAATTGAGCACATTACGACACGGTGAGAGTTGTTGGCCCGGAAATAGCATGCTGCAGCTTGTTTTTAGCTCACGGTTGCTTTTTGGGTACACTGTGAAGGAGATCAGAGAGGGGTGTATTTATGAGGAAAGTTGTCAGTGTGAGCCTGGGGTCATCAAAAAGAGACCACAGGGTCGTAGCAAATATGGCGGGCACCGAGTTCGAAATCAGCCGCCTGGGAACGGACGGCGATTTTGCGCGGGCACTATCCATGATCGGGGAGCTTGACGGCAACGTAGACGCCATCGGGCTTGGCGGCATCGATGTCTATCTCTATGCAGGCAAGACCAGGTATGCCGTGAATGATGGATTGAAGCTGATGGAGGCCGCAAAAAAGACGCCAGTGGTGGACGGCAGCGGTCTCAAGAATACACTGGAAAGGGAAACGGTCTATTATTTACGGGAACACACCGGATTACTGCCAAAAGGGTGCAAGGTGTTGATGGTCAGCGCCGTTGACCGGTTCGGGATGGCGGAGGCCCTGATAGAACTCGGGTGTGATGTGGCCTTCGGGGACCTGATCTTTTCGGCGGGCATTCCCTACCTCATCAAGTCCATTGACGAGCTTGCCGATACAGCGCGTAAAATACTGCCTGACATGGTCAAGATGCCGTTTCATATGCTGTATCCGACCGGGAAAAAGCAGGATTCCCAGGATGAAGCCAAGGTTCAGAAATTTGGTCACTACTACCATGAGGTCGAGGTGATCGCCGGGGACTGGCACCTGGTCAGGCGCTATATGCCGGAAGGATTGAACGGGCAGTTGGTGATCACCAATACCACCACCCAGGAAGATGTGCTGTTCTTAAAGCAAAAGGGGGTTGGCAGGCTGGTTACCACCACCCCGGAGCTGGAGGGGCGATCTTTCGGCACCAATGTCATGGAAGCGGTGATGCTGGTCTTGCTGGGCAAGGCCTGGGATGATGTCAGACCCGAGGACTACCTGTCGCTGATCGAACGCCTGGATATGAAACCGAGGGTCCTTGATCTTTCAACTGGGTCTTAGCTTCAGTGGGGGATTGCTTCCCCCACTGAAGATTAGAGCAAGTTAATACAGTGGCGTAGCCGCTCTTATCCCACCGCTTTGGAGAAGCGGGGCATTAGAGCGGGTAGCCATCTGTGGTAATCTGCTGAGAAACGGAGGCCAAGACACTGGCGACGCATGAAGAAATTACCGAGAGTCTGGAAGCTTTTCAAGAGGGCTACCAGGAGAATGAAAAACTCAAGAGCATGAACAGGGACTGGGACCGGACAGTCCTGGTACTGGCCAACGATATCGAATCCGCCCACACGATGGTGCTCAAGGATGGAGAGCTGTCTCTCCGGCAGGGCCGGCAGGGCGAGCCGGACATGACTGTCATTTCCGACGGCGACACCCTGGCTGCCATGTTTTTTGGCGATATCACCCCGACGGAACCATACCTAAACGGTACGCTAAAAATCATCGGCTCAGAAGATGACATCATGCGACTCGATTTTATCTCGCTATTGATCTGGGGTGAATAATTTGCCTCTGAAAAGGGCGCTTACCCTCCGCACCGTGGTAGCCACCAGCGCCGGGATCACTCTGGCCACATCCTCTTTTGTGGCGGCTGCCCAGGTGGCCGGTTTTCTGGCGGGGGACTCTGCCTGGCTGGCTATTCTAGTCAGCGGGGTTTTGTGCCTGTTGGCCGCAGCCTGCTTTTCCGAACTCAACAGCATCCTCCCCTCGGCAGCCGGAATACGGCTCTATCTGGGAAAGGCTTTCGGCGAGAAGGTTGCACTGACCTTTTCTCTGCTCTATATGGTTTTATTGCTGGCGGTTGTGGGGGCCGAGAGTTTTATCCTGTCCAAGACATTGAGCTATTCGGTCCCGCAGGTGGCCCCCGTAATCTGGATCACGGTGATGCTGGCGGCGGTAACCCTGATGAACATCAGGGGTAATAAAGTTGCCGGCAATTTCCAGGACATAGTCACTTACGGGGTGATCGTTTCCACGCTGCTGATCTCCCTCTGGGGGCTGAAAATGGTTCATTTCCACCTCGCGTTGCCGCTGCCTACCGGTGGCGCGTCCGGCTTCATTCAGGCAGTAGCGGTGGGAATATTCCTTTTTGTGGGTTTCGAGTGGGTCACTCCGCTGGCCGAAGAGGTTACGGAATCCCGGCTCATTGCCCACGGCATGTTTATCACGGTGGGAATTGTGTGTGTTGTTTACGCCCTGTTCACCGCGGCCATGACGGCCAATGTGTCCCGCGCGGCATTTGTTCATTCACCCATACCCCAGGTGCTCTTAGCCCAAAAAGTGTTGGGTGGGTTCGGATTGGTCTGGATATTGCTCGTCAGCCTGGCCTGCTCGTTCGGCACCTTTAACGCCGGTCTGTTGAGCGTATCCCGCTTTTTTTACGCTACAGCCAGGGAACACGCCCTGCCGCCGGTATTCAGCCGGATCAGCATGAGGTTTATGACCCCATGGGTAGCCATCATTGCAGTTTTTGTGGTCGGGTATGCCAGCTCCATAGCCATCCTCTATACGGGCAGATACCTGGTGGTGGTGGATATGGCAGCCGCATCCGAGTGCGTTATCTATGTTCTTTCGGCCGCCGCCCTGGTCGTGCTTCGAAAGAAGATGGCCGACGCCCCCAGGGCTTTCAAAGTGCCCTTTGGCCCGCTCATTCCGGTGTTTACCATCTTAATATTCACCCTGTTGGCCGTGATGATCATTGTCACCGATCCCGCCATCGGCTACTGGATGGTTGCCGGACTGGTAGTGATCGGGCTTTACGTATTGACGGTGGTGCCAAGGATCAGAGAGAAATACAAGGTCAAGCGGTCGCCTAGAATGAGAAAGACCTCTGCGACAGAGGCCAGGGTCGGGCCTGTACCAGGAGCGATCCCGGAAGTAGAAAAAGGCGGAGATAAGGTTTGACGCTCCACCGGATGCCGCGCCCGGAGGGCACCCGGCGCGGCACGGTGGGGCGCCTGCAGGCGCTGAAAATTAATTTGCTCAGTACCGTACAGGCGTAAGAGCATCCCTTGGCATTGGAGGGGATGCTCTTACGTTGTGTAAGTAAGTGAAAACGGCACAATCTTAGTTGGAAAACCCACGATACCTATTGTTTAGAACATATTTTAATAGTAAATAACAGTTTACTATTAAACTCATACACTATATACTTGGTGTTGTTTGAGTAGTATCTGAATGCACCGGGTGGCTTGTACATGAACAAAGCAGAAAACGTGACCGGCATCTTTCTCTTGCTGTTTGGCGAGATGCACAATAAGTTCACCAGGCCGGGTGAGAAGATCGCCCGCCTGCGGCTCGCCCCTGCCCAATTCTATGCCCTGTCGCTCCTGTGCCGGCAGGGATCCCTGACCATATCAGAGTTGGCGAGTGAGCTGAAAATATCCAAGCAGCAGACTACGCCACTGATCTGCAGGCTGATCAACAGCGGCCTGGTGGTGAGAAAAGCGGATGAACATGACCGGCGGATCGTGCGCGTCGAAATTACCGAGGCAGGCAAGAGCACATTTGAAGAGCTGGGGGCAGAGGTAAAACTGGTGTTCGCAGCCAAGCTAGAGGTGCTGTCGGACACGGACCTGGACGAACTGGACCAGATGATCCGGAGAATCCGGGAGATCCTGGATCATGTCAAGTAGGCAGTTGCTGGAATGCTCGAAGTGTTATGCGGCAGCGGCGTGGCCGCCCTGGCGAGAGAGAGAACCCGTCCCCTGTCCAATAGTGCATTATTTAAGAAATCAATATTCAAATTAATATATCAAATACTTATGTTGACATCGTTAAACTTCCAATTTAATATATTAAACATGTGTGGCATCTCTATTGTTTCCATGGAAGTACAATAATGTTTGTGTGTCTGTGTTCTTGTCGTTGTCAGTAACCGGAGAATGATGATAGGCCGGGGTATTAAAAACCAAACAATATCTTAGATAGGTGGTCAAAGAGTGAAGAAGTACAGGACGGCATTACTGATTGTGGGAGTGCTCATCATCATTGGTGGCCTGGCGGCCATCTGGTATTACGACTATCAGGGCGCTAACTTCTTTTATACCGACAACGCCCAGGTGACCGCCGACATGATCACCATCATCCCTCAGGTCACCGGCAAGTTGACGAGTTGGGACGTCAAGGAGGGGGACAACGTGAAAGCCGGGCAGGTCCTGGGTGCGCAGGACGTCAGCGCCCTGGTTACCAGTAGCGCTACAAACCCGGATGCGCTGGCCAACGCCGCCGGATCCATCATCTCCGATGCGGAGATCAAGTCTCCCATCGACGGCCAGGTGGTACAGAACGATGTCATCAACGGCCAGGTAGTCTCGCCCGGTATGGATGTAGCCACGATCGCGGACACCGCGCACTTCTATATCCAGGCCAACGTTGAAGAGACATCCATCCTCCGCATCAAGCAGGGGCAGGTGGTCGACGTCAGTATTGACGCCTATCCCCACAGGAGCTTCAGAGGCTACGTCGAGAGCATCAAGCCGGCTACCCAGACGGCCTTCAGCCCGCTGCCCAATCTCAACACCAGCGGAACCTACTCCAAGGTTACCCAGTTGATCCCTATCAAGATCGACGTCGCGGATGCCGGCAATCTGACACTCATGCTCGGGATGAACGCCGAGGTCAAGATCCACGTCAAATAATCCTTGAGATTCGAGGTTAGAGCGGGTACCCCACCTGCTAGGCGGGTACCCGGCGGGTGTGGTTCGAAGGGAAAGGCGTCCTTGAGGTTCGAGAACGAGAATTAGAAGAGGTTCTAATCGGGCATCGAGCTTGGAGCATCGAACTTCGAATTCGCACCCGGCTTCCAGTAAGAAAATTGCGAATCCAATTGCGAAGCGTAGCGAAGCAATAGCAATTTCCCCCAATTTACACAAGAAATGAGGTTTCCGCATGCAGAAACGAATTCGAGCGTCCCTGGCAATTCCGGCAATTCTGGCGATAGCGCTGCTGGTGTTCGTAGCGTCAGGATGCGCCAGTCACAGTGCCGTGGCGGTGACGACCGCGGTTGCCACCAATCAGGAGTTGGCGACGACGATTGACCTCAGCGGCGTCCTGGTGCCGGCCCGGACGGCGGATATATCGAGCCAGATCGCCGGGAAGGTGACCAGCCTGGGCTTCCAGGTCGGTGACGCCGTCAAGGCGGGGGATGTCCTGATGCAGTTGGATACAGCGTCATTGAACGCCCAGTTGGCGCAGGCGGGGGCCAGTCTGCAGTCCGCCCAGGCAGCGGTAGGGGAGGCCGGAAACCAGGCTGCTGTTGACAAGATCAGCCTGGATTCGGCGCAGAAGTCTTACGACAGGACCAAGGCCCTATTTGACTCGGGGGCGGTCTCCCAGAGCGACCTGGATGATGCCACAGACAAGCTGGGTACTGCCCAGAAGCAGTATGACAACGCCTCCGGTCCGGCTCTGGATCAGGCAGAGGCCGCTGTCAGCACCGTCAGGGCAAACATCAACAGTATCGATGTCCAACTGAGCGAAACCACCATCAAGAGCCCCCTGGCCGGTGTCCTGTCCAGCCGGAACGTGAACGTCGGCGAGGTGGTCTCGCCAGGTGTGGCGGTGATGTCGGTCGTGGATGCCTCGAGCCTGAAGCTGAGAAGCACCGTGACCCAGGATACGCTCCCGCTGCTCGCGCTCGGGCAGGAGATGGACGTTGTCATCGACAGCTTCCCCAACCGGGTATACCAGGGCTCGGTAACGACCCTCGGCCCCATCGCCGTGAGTACGGGCGAGGTCTTTCCCATTGAGGTCACTATCAAGAACGACGGCCATCTGATGGCCGGTCTGGCCGCCCATGCCTCGGCGGGCGTCAAGGCAAGCGGGATCGTCGTCCCGTCGTCGGCAGTCGTACAGAGCAGTGGGGCCAGTTACGTGTTCGTGATCAAGGATGGCGTGGCCTCGAAGCGGCTGGTGAGCACCGGCCTCAAGAGCGACACGGGAACCCTGATCCTGAAGGGCCTCACCGCCGGCGAGCAGGTTGCCATCACCAACACCAATGCACTGGTCGATAACATGCCGGTAACAGCGGTCGGAGGCAAGACGTAAGAGGTCTGAAAGTCTGACATCTGACTCCGGCATCCGATTTCTGATATATGGAGCTAACAGTTCATGCTGAGATTACTCCGGTTCTTAAAGCCATACTCCTGGAACATCTTCGGGGTGGTGGCGTTTCTTTTCGGCCAGTCCATCGCCAGCCTGTATCTGCCCACGCTGATGGCGGATATCGTCGACAACGGCATGATGAGCGGCGATATCGGCTACATCTGGCGGTTCGGGGTCTACATGCTGATCGTGGCCTTCGGGAGCAGCATCTGCTCCGTCATTGGCAGCTACCTGTCGGCGCTCACCGGGGTCGGTTTCGGCAGGGACATCCGAAACCGGGTTTTTGTCCACGTGGAGAACTATTCCCTGCACGAGTTCGATAAGTACGGGACCGCTTCCCTGATCACTAGGGCCACCAACGACATCACACAGGTGCAGACCGTACTGGTCATGGGCTTGCGCTTCATGATCTTCTCTCCGATCATGATGGTCGGGGGCATCATCATGGCCCTGGTCAAGGACCGGCACCTCACGCTGGTCCTGTTGGCAGCACTGCCGTTCATGATCATCTTCATGGGGATCGTCGCCGGCGTGATCGTTCCCATGTTTGGAAAGATGCAGGCTAGACTGGACCGGGTGAACCTGGTGCTGCGCGAGAACCTGACCGGCATCAGGGTCATCCGGGCGTTCAACCGGCAGCGGAGCGAGAACGCCAGGTTCGAGGTGGCCAACCGCGAACTGACGGATGTCTCGATCTGGGTCAACAAGATCATGGCGATGATGCAGCCGATCATGATGCTGATCATGAACGTCACCACCCTCGCCATCATCTGGTACGGCGGCCTGCGCGTCGGCCAAAATTTTCTGCAGATCGGCGATATGATGGCGTTTCTGCAGTATGCCATGTTGATCATGTTCTCCATCATCATGGTGGCCATCATGTTCATCATGATCCCCAGGGCGCAGGCGTCGGCCGTGCGCATCAACGAGGTGCTGGACCTGAAGCCGGAGATCGTCGACCCGGTGCTGGCCAAGCAGCCTGGTGACCAGAGAGGCCAGGTGGAATTCCAGGACGTAACCTTCAGCTATCCGGGCGCCGAGATGGCTGCCATCAGCCACATCTCTTTCGCTGCCGGTCCCGGCGAGGTGACCGCTATCATCGGCGGCACCGGGTCAGGCAAGTCCACCCTGATCAACCTGATCCCGAGGTTCTACGACATCGACAGCGGGTGCATCCTGGTCGACGGCGTGGACGTCCGGGAGATGACCATGCATGACCTGCGGAGGCGGATCGGATTCGTACCGCAGACCCCGATCCTGTTCAGCGGCACCATCGCCGAGAATGTTCGCTACGGCAAGGACGACGCCAGCGACGAGGAAGTCACCTATGCCGCCGAGGTCGCCCAGGCCAGCGAGTTCATCGTTGCTTTGCCGGACGGATACGACTCCGAGGTTGCCCAGGGCGGCACCAACCTGTCAGGCGGCCAGAAACAGAGGCTGTCCATTGCCCGCGCCCTAGTCCGGAAGCCCGGGATCTACATCCTGGACGAAGCCTTCTCCGCCCTCGATTTCAAAACAGACGCCCGGCTGCGGGCAGCGCTCAAAAAGGAGACCACCGCATCCACCGTGATCATCGTCGCCCAGCGGGTGGGCACGGTCATGGACGCCGATCGCATCATCGTGCTGGACGGCGGCCAGATCGTGGGCATTGGCAAGCACAGGGACCTCCTGGACACCTGTCAGGTGTACCGGGAGATCGTGTCCTCACAGTTGTCGGAAGAGGAGATCGCCGGTTAATGAGCGTACAGAATCCACAGAAAAAGGGGAAAACGGAACAGCGCCAGGGCGGTGCCATGTTTGGCCGCGGCCCCATGGGCGGCGGGGCGACGGGGGAAAAGGCCAAGGATATTGCCGGGACACTCAAGAGGCTGATGGAGTACCTCAAACCGGAGCGAACACGGTTCATCGTCGTGTTCTTTCTGGCTGTCGCCAGTACGGCGTTCTCGGTCGCCGGCCCCAAGATCCTGGGGTTGGCCACTACTAAGCTGGGCGCTGGCATCCTCGCCAGGTACTACTATTACATCCCGTTATGGATGGCGATCCAGAAGAAGATGCCGGCTGCGACCATAGAACATCTGAGACAGCAGCCGATGCTCCTGTTCGATTTTGGGTATATCGGCAGGATCCTGCTGCTGCTGCTCGGGTTCTACCTTATCAGCGCTCTCTGCATGTATGTCATGGGCTACGTCATGTCCAGCGTCTCCCAGCTCACCGTCTACCGGATGCGCAACGATGTCAAGGAGAAGCTCGACCGCCTTCCGCTCAAGTATTTCGACCAGCACACCTACGGCGAGATTCTGAGCCGGGTCACCAACGACATGGACAACATCGCCACCACGCTGCAGCAGAGCCTGACCCAGTTGATCACCGCCGTCGTGACCGTGGTCGGCATCCTGGTCATGATGCTGACGATCAGCCCCCTGTTGACCCTGATCGCCCTAGTAACTCTGCCGGCCAGCGGCATTATTGCCGCTGTCATTGCCAAGAACTCCCAGAAATTCTTCGCCGACCAGCAGAATTACCTGGGGGAACTGACCGGCCACGTCGAGGAGATGTATGGAGGGCACAAGATCGTCAAGGTATTCGGGCATGAAGAGGATTCCATCGCCAAGTTCCGGGAGATCAACGCCAGGCTGTACGGAGTCGGGTGGAAGGCGCAGTTCATGTCCGGCATCATCTACCCGGCCCTGAACCTGGTGACCAACATCGGATACGTCCTCGTCTGCGTCGCCGGCGGCCTGCTGGTAGCCAAGCGGGTGATCGAGATCGGCGATATCCAGGCGTTTATCCAGTATAATCAGCAGTTTACCCAGCCGATCCTGCAGGTGGCCAACATCGCCAACATCTTGCAGTCGACGATCGCCTCCGCCGAGCGCGTGTTTGAGGTTCTGAACGAGGAAGAGGAGATCCCTGACCGGGAGGATGCGCAGGTGATCGCTTTCCCGAAGGGCCAGGTCAGGTTCGAGCATATCAAGTTCGGATACAAGGATGGCGCCCCGCTGATGGAGGACATCAGCATCGACATGCCGGATGGGGAGATCATCGCCATCGTCGGGCCAACCGGAGCGGGCAAGACCACCCTGGTCAACCTGATCATGCGCTTCTACGACGTGCAGGGCGGACGGATCACCGTCGACGGGGTGGACATCAGGGAGATGAGGCGCGCCGACCTGCGCCGCATGTTTGGCATGGTGCTACAGGACACCTGGCTCTTCAACGGGACGATCAGGGAGAACATTTCCTATGGACGGGAGGGGGCTACCGAGGAGGAGGTCATCGATGCCGCCCGGGCTGCCTATTGTGATCACTTTATCAGAACGCTCCCGGATGGCTACGAGACCGTGCTCAACGAGGAGGCGTCCAACATCTCGCAGGGTCAGCGGCAGCTCCTGACCATCGCCCGGG
>PKYJ01000125.1 GCA_003132605.1 Peptococcaceae bacterium
GGGGACCAGATCAGGACATACTACCTGGAGCCGGAGGATCTCGGCATTCGCAAGGGGTCGCTGGAGGAGATCGTGGGCGGCGTCGCCGTGGATAACGCCCGGATCACCCGGGAGGTGCTCGCCGGGCGCCCCGGCCCCTGCCGTGACGTGGTGTTGATGAACGCCGCCGCCGCCTTGCTGGTGGGTGGCAAGGTGGACACCATGCTGGACGGGATGCGCCTGGCGGCGGAGGTCATCGATTCCGGGGCGGCAGGGGCCAAGCTGGACAGCCTGGTCGCCTTCTCCAGAAGGTATGCCGAAGGAGCAGCGTAATCGAGGATCGAGATTCGAGGTTCGACTGTCCTGAGCAGCTATTAAAAATCGAACATCGAACTTCGAACATCGAGAGGGGGTGTTCCAATGTTTTTAGACCGCATTCTTCCGGTGAAGCGGGAGGAGGTGGAGTACAGGCGCTCCCGCCAGCCCATCTCGGAGTTGAAGGCAAGGGCCAGGGACGCTCTCCCGGCCCGGGACTTCCTTGGAGCGGTGAAGAGGGGCGAGGGCGCGGCGCCGGTCAACCTGATCGCCGAGATCAAGAAGGCCTCACCGTCCCGCGGTCTGATCCGCCAGGATTTCGATCCGGCGGTCATTGCGGCGGCCTACGAGCGCGGCGGGGCGCGGGCGCTCTCCGTCCTCACCGACGAGGCCTTCTTCCAGGGGCACCCGGATTTTCTCGCACTGGCCCGGGGCGCGGCAGGGCTGCCCCTGCTGCGCAAGGACTTCATCATCAGCGATTACCAGGTCTATGAGTCCCGCACCCTGGGGGCGGACGCCGTGCTGTTGATTGCCGCCATCCTCGCCCCCGGCCAGTTGGAGGACTACCTGGGACTGGCCGGGGAACTGGGTCTCTGTGCCCTGGTGGAGGTCCATACCGCCTCCGAGGCGATCCTGGCCCCGGCGGTTGGAGCCCGTCTGGTGGGGATCAACAACCGCGACCTGCAAAGCTTCAAGACCGATCTGGACACTGCCTTCAATCTGCTGCCCCTGATCCCGGCGGGTGTGGTGGTGGTCAGCGAGAGTGGCATCCGCACCCACGAGCAGGTTATGCGGCTGGCGGCGGCGGGAGTGGATGCGGTGCTGGTCGGGGAGGCCCTGATGGAGCAGGATGACCTGGTGGCGGCGGTACGGTCGCTGCTCGCAGGGGAGATGGCTGATGGTACGGGTTAAGATCTGCGGGATCAGGACGGTGGAGGCCGCCCTGGCGGCGGTGGAAGCCGGGGCCGACGCCCTGGGCTTCGTCTTCGCCCCCAGCCCGCGGCGGGTGACGCCGCAGGAGGCGGAGCGGATCATCAGGGAACTGCCCCCCTTCGTCAGCAGGGTGGGGGTGTTCGTGGATGCACCCCGGCGGGAGGCGCTGGAGATTGCCGGGGACTGCCGGCTGGACGTGCTGCAGTTTCACGGCGGGGAGACCCCGGACTACTGCCGGGGTTGGCAGCAGCAGGTGGTCAAGGCCTTCCGCGTCCGGGACGGTTCCGTGTTGGAGCAGATGGATCGGTATGAGGTGGCTGCCTGCTTGCTGGACACTTACGTGCCCGGCCGGGCCGGGGGCACAGGGCAGTGCTTCGACTGGGGCCTGGCCCGTCAGGCAGCCGAGCGCCGGCGCATCATCCTGGCCGGGGGGATCACCCCGGCTAACGTGGAGCAGGCCATTCGTCAGGCCAGGCCGTATGCCATAGACGTGAGCAGCGGGGTGGAGACCGGTGGCGTCAAGGACCCCGATAAGATCAGGGGGTTGCTGATGACAGTGAGGAGGTTGAACGATGAGTTTGACCAGAGTTGATATGCCGGACGCGCACGGCCACTTCGGGCGCTTCGGCGGGCAGTTCGTGCCGGAGACGCTGATGCCGGCCCTGGAGGAGCTGGCCGCGGCCTACGAACAGGCCCGGCAGGATCCCTCCTTCGACGAGGAGTTCCGGTATTACCTGAAACAGTACGTGGGACGGCCAAGCCCCCTCTACTTCGCCGAGCGGTTGACCAGGCAGTTGGGCGGCGCCCGCATCTACCTGAAGCGGGAGGACCTCAACCATACCGGGGCGCACAAGATCAACAACACTATAGGGCAGGCGTTGTTGGCCAAGCGAATGGGGAAGCGGCGGGTGATCGCCGAGACCGGCGCCGGCCAACATGGAGTGGCTACAGCCACCGTGGCGGCCATGTTCAACATGCAATGCGTCGTCTACATGGGCGAGGAGGACATCAGGCGTCAGGAACTGAACGTCTTCCGGATGCGGCTGCTGGGGGCGGACGTGGCGCCGGTAACAAGCGGCAGCAGGACGTTGAAGGACGCCATGAACGAGGCGATCCGGGACTGGGTGACCAATGTCCGCACTACCTACTACCTGCTGGGTACCGTCGGGGGGCCGCATCCCTATCCCATGCTGGTGCGGGACTTCCAGACGGTGATCGGTGTCGAAGCGAGGGCTCAGATCCTGGAGCAGGAGGGGCGCCTGCCGGACTGCATCGTGGCCTGTGTGGGCGGCGGCAGCAACTCCATCGGCATCTTCCATCCCTTCCTGGATGACCCGGTGCGCCTGATCGGGGTGGAGGCGGCCGGGCACGGCATCGAGACCGGCAAACACGCCGCCACCTTGTCGGCGGGACAGGTCGGGGTGCTGCACGGCGCCCTGAGCTACCTGCTGCAGGATGAGAACGGCCAGGTGCTGGAGGCCCACTCCATCTCCGCCGGACTGGACTACCCGGGTGTGGGGCCGGAGCACAGCTACCTCAAGGATTCCGGCCGTGCGGAGTACGTAGCGGTGACGGATGACGAGGCCCTGGAGGCGTTCCAACTGCTGACACATACCGAGGGTATCCTGCCGGCCCTGGAGAGCGCCCACGCCGTGGCCTATGCCGCCAAGCTGGCGCCAACTATGGACGGCGACAAGATCATGATCATCAACATCTCCGGACGGGGCGACAAGGACGTTCCTTCCATATCGGAAGCCAGGGGCAAGAGGTCAGAGGCCGGAGAGAGTCTGATGAAAACTTGAAAAGATATCTGGGGGTTTGGGGGCCGGGTGCCCGCTCCAGCATATGCACAGAGGGGGTATGATAGATGATAGAGAAGCAAGCGAGTGCGGGAACCCGTATCGACCGGGAGAGAGTGGTGGATGCCGGCTTTCGTAGCGAGACGGCAGCGACTGGCAGCGGGAACCGAATTGACGCTGTTTTTGACCGGCTGCGCCTGAAAGGCCGGAAGGGCCTGATCGCCTACATCACCGCCGGCGACCCCGGATATGAGGCTACCGCTGACCTGGTGCTGGCTATGGAGCGGGCGGGGGCCGACCTGATCGAGCTGGGGGTGCCCTTCTCCGATCCGATGGCAGACGGCCCGGTGATCCAGCAGGCTTCCATGCGCGCCCTGGCAGGTGGAACCACTCCGGCCGGGATTCTCGGCCTGGTGCGCTGCCTACGCCGGCAGACCCAGGTCCCCCTGCTGCTGATGACCTACTACAACCCGGTGCTGCACTACGGCCTGGCGGCTTTTGCGGCAGATGCGGCCGCGGCGGGCGTGGATGGGCTGATTGTTCCCGATCTGCCGGTGGAGGAGAGCGGGCCGCTGTTGACGGAGTTGCAGCAACACCGGGTGTACCTGATCCCCTTCGCCGCTCCCACCAGTACTCCGGAGCGCCTGGCCCGGGCCGGGCAGCTGGCCCAGGGCTTCATCTACTGCGTCTCCCTGACCGGGGTCACCGGCGCCCGGGAGGGGCTGCCCCCCGGCATCGAAGAATTCATGCAGCGGGTGCGGGTCTGCACCGACCGGCCGCTGGCCATCGGCTTCGGCATCGCCAGTCCCGTCCAGGCCGCCCTGATGTCAAAGTTGGGAGATGCGGTGATCGTGGGCAGCGCCATCGTCAGCCTGGTCGAACAGTATGCCGCAGAGCGGGAGATGATGCTGCAGCAGGTCTCCGCCCTGGTCGGCAGTCTGAAGCAGGCGATTTCCCAAGTTGACTGAACGGCAGACCGCTGATTATGTGCGTGGCCTGAACCCCTGACACACGCTTGCTGAAGGGGTACGGCAACGGCATGATCGGCCTCTCTATGGCCTATGACCATCGTAAATGATATTTATATCTTCATATGAGTTTCCTTCGGTATAAGTGCAGTAGTCGTCATTATATTCCAATGCATAGTGAGTGGGGCGGCTTGATGCCCAAAAGCCAAGGACGTTGCCATTGTCGTCAGAGAGATAACTTTGACTATAGTGCACATTTTTGAAATATCCACCGGCCTGGTAGTCAGGAGTATGGGTGAAGTCTTGAGTAATGGGGACATAGGAGGTCGCGCTTATTAGAACCGGGGACCCGCCAACACCCTTGTCGGTGATGGCATTGGATGAATAGACTTTATTTGTTGACAGGTTTTTTACTTTTATCGTAAACGAGCCTTCGGCATAAGAATATACCAATTCAAGATTGGCATTGGGCGTATACACACCACCAACCTGGGTAGAACCACAAACAAGGCTGGAAGTTATGGTTGGCTGAGAGGTATCGGTACGTTTATAAAACAGATACCAATTGCCGGGGCTACAGGCTTGACAAACAATTCCACCCTCGGCGGAGCCATTGCCGTTTTGTAATGATATACAAACATAAGCATTATATGGTCGAGCGGTATCTGTCGATTCTCGTAATTTGGCTTGAGTGAAATCGAGTGTTTCATATACTGCTGTATAGGTACTCGAAGCGTATGAATATTTATAGACGTATCCACCGGATTCTGGTTCCAAAGCCCAATAATCAGGTTGATTGGTGCTAGTATAGTTATTTTTATAGAAGCTACCATTACCATAAATAACATGCGAACATGCAAAATCGTTAATCCATGCGTTGGCAGTCCCTAGCGAAGTCGAACTGCCATAATATGTGGTGTATTGGTACATGTAATATGTTGAAGTGCTATTTGTTGTTGTAAATACCTGCTCGCCATTATCACTTTCTAAAACATATGCTCCATTTTCCCAGGTGGAGATAGAATCAATCGCTTTGAACAGACTGCTAAAACCACTAAAAATGAGACTGCCATCGCGATGATAGCCAGAATATGTGACAGTCTTAGCCGGACTGGCAGGAACGGCAACCTCGCTGGTAACGCCATTTTCATTCACATAAAACAGCTTCTGATCAACATTCAATCGCTCCTTGTCCAGAGCATTCTTTTGAACGGAAAAGGTACCATAATATTGATTCATTTCACTTTTTTGCTTGACGGATATTTGGTAGGTGGGGCCTTCTTCGACGGGACCAATCACAACCCCCGTGTTGTCTGCAGATATTTCGCTACCGCCTATCACATTCCTAGTGGCTTTATCAGATATGATCACGGTATACTGGGTATCTTTGCCAAGATTACCGTTATAAACCACTGACATTAAAAGTTGCCCGCTCTTGTTATATATCGCTGTAAGTTCTAAAGGGCTGGCTTGCACAGGAGAATCGGCAACGCTCGACTGCTTCGGGACTGGACCGCCGATGTTAAACATGGCCGAGGCGACGCTGCTCCAGCCAGAGGAGCTGTGGGCGGCGGCCAGGAGCAACTCCGACTGGTTAACAGGGAAGCGGTCGCTGTAAGCGATGGCGGTGTTGCTGTTTGCCGGGTTGGAGCCGTCGGTGGTATAGCAGACGGCGCCATAGAGGCTGGTGATGGTCACGGACGGGACGCCCAGGTAGTTGCCGCTGACAGGGAAGATGACCGGCGCCTGCCCGGAGGCGGAATCGCTTGCATAAGCAGGAAATGCCGGTAAGATGCACATAAACACCAGGCATAGGGTTGTTATGAGAGACCATGATTTTTTCATTTTAGGTTGAATTTCAGTCCTAACTTTTCAAGGATTCCCCGTTGTTCGCTCTCTGGATCAAGCTCTAGACTTCCGGGGTACAGTGGCTTTTTTGATATCGAGCGCCAAGGATAACCTTGGGGTTGCTCCCTCCCGAATTATCTAAGGTCATTGAGCTTACAATTAATGAAAAATAACTATTAGGAAAACAAAGGAAAAAGCCTTCCCTGCAAGGCATAACGAGACAATACTCACCTTGTCCGAAGGCCTTCATCAGCCAACATCCATTTAATTATAACTCATTTGGGGTATCCGGTAAAGAATGATCTCGATGAGCACGGCCCTGTCTACGCCCAAAAATCAGCGCTGGGCTTAAATACAAGCAGAAGGCAAAGGCGACGCCGGCATCTCCTCCTGGGCGAGGGGCTTCGTGGTAGTTGCGGTCAAGGGCGCGGGGCAGGAAAAAGAACGGGCAGAGGCGAACCGGGGATGGTATGAACACGCAGACTCTCAGATCCAACCTGATGCTTTTGCTGACCGCAATCATCTGGGGCCTGGCCTTCGTGGCGCAGCGAGTTGGAGCCGCCTATGTCGGGCCGTTCACCTTCAACGGTGTCAGATTTGCGCTGGGCAGCCTGTCGCTGGTTCCCCTGATCCTCTTCCTTAATGGCAAGCCCTCGTCCCGGGAGTCGCAGGACAATTTATCTGACCGGGGGAATCTCCGGGTTGTGGTTCCGGCCGGCCTGGCCGCCGGCCTGGTCCTGTTTGCAGGCGCCTCGCTGCAGCAGGTGGGGCTGGCATACGCCGGTACAACGGCTGGGAAGGCGGCCTTCATCACCTGCTTATACATTGTCCTGGTACCGATCCTGGGAATCTTGTGGAAACAGTATATCAGCCCCAGCACCTGGCTGGGCGCCGTGGTCGCCCTGGTGGGGTTGTATTTCCTGAGCGTCAGGCAGGGGTTTTCCTTCTCTGCCGGAGACTTGCTGGAGTTGGCGGGGTCTTTTTTCTGGGCCGGCCATATCCTGCTGATCGATCACTTTACCAATAATAAAGTGAATGCCTTGAAACTGGCCTGTACCCAGTATGCTGTCTGTTCAGTGCTCAGCCTGGCAACCGCCCTGATGTTTGAAGCAATCACCCTGACCGGCCTCCGGGAGGCTGCCATCCCCATTCTGTATGGCGGTATCTTATCGGTCGGTGTTGCCTATACCCTGCAGATCTTCGGCCAGAAGCACGCCCAACCTGCTCATGCGGCGATCATCCTGAGCCTGGAGACGGTATTTGCGGCTCTCGGCGGCTTCATTATCCTGCATGAAAGCCTGGGCGCCAGGGGAATTGCGGGGTGTTCGCTGATGTTCGCGGGCATGCTCATGTCCCAGTTTCAGAACCCGATCAGTCAGGTACGGCTCAGCAAGATCCAGTCAGGGCACTGCGCCAATAATCACAGATGACTACCCGCTC